>JAKAHI010000103.1 GCA_021815065.1 bacterium
TTTCCTTACCCTTGCCGCTTAAAAGCCACTCAACCATTTTTATGGTGCTTTCTGCAGCGTCTTTTGGTACAACCGGCCTGTCTGCCTGCTGGACAAAATCGTACATGTGCTTGCCGGCGCGCCTGCCGAATACCGTTGTATCCACCAGTGAATTGGCTCCAAGTCTGTTTGCACCGTGAACGGATTCACAGGCAGCCTCACCACCTGCGTACAACCCTATGACCGGTGAACTCTTTTCATCCTTTATTACATTGCTGTGTGAATCTGTCGGTATACCGCCCATGAAGTAATGCGCAGTCGGTGCCACAGGAATGGGTTCTTTTGTACAGTCGACACCTGCATACGTAATGGCGAATTTGTAAATCTCGGGCAGCCTTTCCAGTATCTTCTCCCTGCCTATATGGTGTATCTGTAACAGTACGTGGTCTTTCTTCGGACCGACTCCCCTGCCCTCCTGGATCTCGGTGTAGATCGCCCTTGACGTAATATCCCTCGGCGCGAGGTCCTTCATATCGGGTGCATACTTCTCCATGAACCGTTCACCTTTGCTGTTGATAAGATATCCGCCTTCACCCCGCACGCCTTCCGTAATCAGGATGCCGAGCGGATAGATACCCGTTGGATGGAACTGGGTAAATTCCATATCCATAAGGGGCAATCCCTCCCTGTAGAGCATGGAAAGTGCATCGCCTGTTGATTCATGCGCATTGGAAGAAATCCTGTATATTCGGCCTCCGCCGCCTGTTGCAATCATAACGGCTTTCGACGTGAACACATGCACGGTACCTGTTCTCAATTCTACAGCAACAACACCCTTTGCCGTGTTGTTTTCCATAATAAGCTTGGTCACGAAGAACTCAGGATAGTACTTCACCTTTTCTTTCAGACTCTGCTCATACAGTGTATGGAGAGCAACGTGTCCCGTCCTGTCGGCAGAGTATGCTATCCTCGGCCTTGAATGTCCGCCAAACGGCCTTTGCGCAATCTTGCCGTCCGCTGTGCGCGAAAACGGCGTGCCCATGTGTTCAAGTTCATACACAACCTCTATTGCATCCTTGGCAAGGGTTTCTATCGCGTCCTGGTCCCCTAAATAATCGCTGCCTTTTACCGTATCGAACATGTGAAGTTCCCATGAATCCTCACCCTGGGACTTGTTGTTATTCAGTGCTGCTGCCATGCCTCCCTGTGCTGTCGTCGAGTGTGACCGTGTCGGAAAAACCTTAGTCAATACTGCTACATCGGCTATGGGTGCAACCTTCAGTGCTGCCATGGTACCGGCAAGCCCTGCTCCGATGACCAGTACATCATGATAATGTGTTTCAATGTTTATTGCCATGTATATTCTCCTTACATCTTTACTGTTAACATCTGGGGGGAAAACGTGATTATCGTAAGCGCCCCAAGCACCAGCAAGAGGGCTCCGCCGAGCACGATGAGTGAATAGATGAATATCCTCCACCCGTCTTTGTGCACATAATCATCAACAACCACCCATAAACCCGCCAGCCCGTGATAAAGCGCAAATACAAGGAACGCCAGATCGAAGGTTTTCCATAATGGGGAAGCGAGCCGTGAAGCAACCGTTTGATACGTCGTTTCTCCGGTACCTATAAAATGCATTATGGTAAAATGTACCAACAAGAGCACAACGAGGAAGATACCCGTAATCCTCTGATAAAACCATCGTTTCGTGCCCGAATCACCTGTTACAAATTTTATATTCATTTTATGACTCCTATTTTAAGTTTCCGATGAATGGGACCGCACCTGCTATAAACACGACTATGCCAACAACGACCACGCCCCAGAACAGCTTTTTCTGATTTTTTGAGCCGCCGAAGAAATCGACAAGTATAACCCGCAGTCCGTTTATTGCGTGGTAAATAATAACACCCCATAACCCCAGCTCCAGCAGCTTAAAGAGCGGTTCGTTGAGGAAGGCCATCACCTTGTTGAAACCGGCCGGGTTATTAAGGTTACTGATAACCCAGATATGCAAGACGAGATACAGTATCAGGGCAAGGCCCGACAACCTGTGCAGTACCCACGCCACAGTGCCCGTGTGATACCTGTATTTTAATTCATAAACATTCTTTTTCATATATTGTTCTCCTCTATTAAAATGTTTGGTTTCTTAATCTTTAATTTTGAACTTGAATCTTGAATTTTGAATCTTGAATTTCTTCATACCGTTTGTTTGTATTGTTCTACGCCTTTCACATAAAGGTCGTTGCCAAAGGCGTCGTTAATGACTATTGCAGGGAAGTCTACTACCTCAATCCTCCGTACAGCCTCAGGACCGAGATCGTCATAAGCAATAATATCGGCTTTTTTTATCGCCCTTGCTATAAGCGCACCTGCGCCGCCGGTAGCTCCAAAGTAAATTGCCTTGTATTTTATACAGGCATCGATAACATCTTTCGCCCTCCAGCCCTTACCGATCATTCCTTTCAATCCGAGCTTTATCAGCGTTGGTGCATAGGCATCCATCCTGTAGCTGGTCGTAGGACCTGCCGAACCAATAGGCTTGCCGGGCTTTGCGGGTGAAGGTCCGACATAATAAATGATCTGTCCCTGAATATCAAAGGGCAACTTTTCA
Organism: bacterium; assembly: GCA_021815065.1. Classification (GTDB taxonomy): domain Bacteria; phylum JAMCPX01; class JAMCPX01; order JAMCPX01; family JAMCPX01; genus JAJYLM01. The sequence goes on from JAKAHI010000103.1 coordinate 2,600, forward strand.
CCTTTGTTCAGTGCATCGATCATCCTTTTATGTGCAGCATCCCTGCCCGTATACATAACACCCGTTATCAACACACTGTCGCCGCTTTTCAGCTTCGAAACAACCTCGTCCGTCAAAGGAGTTTTTATTTTTAGTATATCCGTCATAACCGCCTCATATCGTTATTTCTTTGTGTCGTGCAGAATGACACTGAATATTTACAGCAAGCGGCAGGCTTGCGATATGGCATGGCTCTACAATCACGTGTACTGCGAGGGCTGTCGTTCTTCCCCCGAGTCCCATGGGACCGATACCAAGTTTATTTATTGATGTAAGCAATTCTTTTTCGAGTTTGTCAAGTTCCGGATCCGGGTTTGGCGTACCGAGCGGACGCAGCAATGATTTCTTTGCAATTAAAGCAGAACGCTCAAATGTGCCGCCGATGCCAACCCCGACGATTATTGGGGGACAGGGGTTTGAACCTGATTCCCGTACGCGATCAATAATATATTTTTTTATGCCTTCCAGTCCGTCCGAAGGCTTCATCATCATAACCCTGCTCATATTCTCACTGCCCCCGCCCTTTGCTGCCATGATGATCTTCACTTTATCTCCCGGCACAACCTCGACATGAATAATGGAAGGCGTATTGTCTCCAACATTCTTTCTTGTGAACGGGTTGCAGGTTGATTTTCTCAGGTAACCGTCCTTGTAGCCTTTTCTGACACCGTCATTGATTGCGTCATTCAGCAGGCCTCCCGTTATGTGCGCATCCTGTCCAAGTTCCACAAAAAACACAGCAAGACCGGTATCCTGGCACATGGGGACCTGTTCATTGTGGGCTATTTCATCATTATCGATGATCTGTTTGAGTACATCTTTTCCCTGGGGAGAGGGCTCATCCTGATAAGCTTTTTTGATGACTTGTATGACGTCATCCGGGATATCGAAATTTGCCTTCATACAGAGATCACTCACGGCATCGGTGATCTGTTTTGCGTTTATTTCTCGCATTTTCATTTACCTTCCTGTGCAGGGGCTGGATTATACCGCCCCTGCAGTACAATTTTGTATATAAACAATAGAGGACAGAGAAACCCCGCCTCTACCATTTATTCTCTTTATTCTTATAGCAGCTTCAATCCGTCTATTTCGTTCTTCTGCCTGTTGACGGCTTCCGCGGACTTCTTCAGTGCAGCTGCCTCTTCTTCACTCATCTTTATCTCGAAGATCTTCTCAATACCCTTTTCACCGAGTTTTACGGGTACGCCCATGAATACGTCCTTCAGGCCAAACTCTCCGTTGCACAACGTGATAGCGGGAAGAATCTTTTTCTTGTCTTTGAGTATCGCTTCGACCATCTCTACAGCCGAGGCTGCAGGGGCATAATAAGCGCTGAATCCCAGCAGGTTTACTATCTCTCCTCCTGCTTTTCTCGTCCGTGCAACGATTGCATCCAGTTTATCCTTGGCAATAAGCTCTGCAACAGGAATACCCGCGACATTCGTGTATCGAACCGACGGCACCATCTCATCGCCATGAACACCGATAACAAATGCACTCACATCCTCGACAGATACGTTCAATTCCATTGCTATGAACGTCCTGAACCGGGCGGAATCGAGTACACCGGCCATGCCCATGACCCTTTCTCTCGGGAACTTGCTGACCTTGTAGGAAACGTAGGTCATACCGTCAACCGGGTTCGCTACAACGATTATGATAGCGTTGGGGGATCTCTTTGCAACATTATCCGTGACGCTCTGCACAATCTTTACGTTTGTCGTAAGCAGATCTTCCCTGCTCATACCGGGTTTTCTCGGCATGCCTGACGTTATGACGATAACATCGGAATTCTTTGTCTCATCATATCCGTTTGAACCGACAACATTTACATCGGATTTATAAACCGGCCTCGCCTGCATAAGGTCAAGGGTCTTACCTTGGGGCATGTTCGGAACAACATCGACAACAACAACATCTCCCACCTCTTTTTCTGCAAGCAATGCTGCTGTTGACTCACCGACACGTCCGGCACCAACTACCGTTATTTTTTTTCTTGCCATAAAACCTCCTTTTTAATCTTTAATTTTAAATCTTAGACCTTGAGTTTCTTTATCGCGCTGTCCATATTTTCAACAATAGCCTTGCCGAACTCCGATGATTTCAGCAGGGTCGCACCTTCCATCTGTCTTTCAAGGTCGTAGGTAACTCTCTTCTGTTTTATCGTTTCTCCAAGGGCTTCTTTGATAACATCGCTCACCGGGTCCCACCCGAGATATTCAAACATCATAGCCCCCGACAGTATCACGGAGCCCGGATTTACCTTGTCCTGGCCTGCGTATTTCGGCGCAGTGCCGTGAGTTGCCTCAAACATGGCATACGGAATACCGATATTGCCTCCCGGTGCCATACCGAGTCCTCCGATCTGGGCTGCACATGCGTCCGAGAGGAAATCACCGTTGAGATTCGGTGTAACGATTACATCGTATTCATCTGCCCTTGTCAGGACCTGCTGGAACATATTGTCTGCTATCCTGTCCTTGACTATCAATTTTCCCGCGGGCGCCTTGCCATTGTACTGCTTCTCTATCTCGTCCTCGGTCACTATCTTGTCTCTGAATTCCTCTTTTGCAACCTGATACGCCCATTCCCTGAACGCACCTTCCGTATATTTCATGATGTTACCTTTATGATCGATGGTGACACTCTTTCTCTTCTTGTCCAGGGCATACTGTATTGCCATACGCATGAGCTGCTTTGTTCCGGTAATACTGATGGGCTTTATGCCGATGCCGGCATCATCCCGCATTTTTGCACCCATTTCTTCTTTCAGAAACTTTATGACCTTAACAGCCTCCGGTGTGCCTTGTGCCCATTCTATACCTGAGTAAACGTCCTCGGTGTTCTCCCTGAATATGATAACATCCATCTTCTCCGGGTGTTTCACGGGGCTTGGCACGCCCTGAATGTATTTGACGGGCCTTACGCATGCAAACAGATTGAGTTTCTGTCTGAGGGTAACGTTCAGACTCCGTATACCACCGCCGACCGGTGTTGTCAGGGGTCCCTTTATTCCAACTATGTATTCTTCGATTGCTTTCAGGGTTTCATCGGGAAGCCATGTATTGAACTTTTTAAATGCCTTTTCACCGGCATATAT
>JAKAHI010000104.1 GCA_021815065.1 bacterium
GCATGAAACGTAAGAATAAAGTACTTACGAGGACTTTATTAAAATATTTAGCTTGCAATATGTTAATAAATATAATACATTTGTCTCAAGTATCAAGTCTTTTAAGAAGGTGCATCTTTATGAAAAGAGTATTATATATCGTGTGTATGATGACGGTTATGGCGTTTTTTACGCACAGGGCGCATGCAATGGGTATATTCCAGAGCGATGTCGGGTATATACCAATGCCCTCAGCCAATATAAGCCTTACCATAACAGATAACCTCGGGGTAAGAACAACCGTTGAACACGCCAGTATCGATGGCAAAGATTACATTGCAGGCTACGAAGGACTGATCCTGAACGTTATACCGCTGAAGAACATAAGATCTATATCTTTCACAAAAACAACGGACGCTCCCAAGGTGCTGATGGATAAGCTGGACAACAATCCCCTGATGGCTATCGTTCATCTGAAAGACAATACACAGCTTTCCCTATTGGTCGATGGTTCCCTGATATGCTACGGCAAAACACCGTACGGATATGTCAGGATAAAGTTGGCATTGATTGACAGGATAGAAGACCTTAAGCTTCTTGGGAAAGAAAAGACACCCTAAACCTGCACGCTTTTACTATTCAACCCTGTTCATAACGAATAAGCTTGAAAAACAAAGGCTATTAACTTAAACTTTTATAGAAAAGAGGCTCAAGAATGACAGAAAACACAATGGATAAACAGCCGGAGGAAGAACAAAAAGAAAAGGACGACAAACCGCAACAGAGCAGAAGAAGACAAAAGAAATTGCTCTTAGCCGGAATACTGCTGTTCTGCATACTACTGCCTATAATCTGGTATTTTTACATAACATCGGATGTACCGCAAATAAACACGATAACCGATTACAAGCCATCTGTCGTAACGGATGTTTACGGTGATGACGGCTCGGTGATAGGGGAATTCTTTCTTCAGCGCCGCATACCCGTATCTCTGGATCAGATGGCAAAGTACGTGCCCGAAGCTTTTATAGCAGCGGAGGACGCAACGTTTTACCAGCACGGGGGTGTTGATTATGAAGCCATCTTACGGGCGGCCATAAAAGACCTTTTGGCAGGACAGATCGTACAGGGGGGAAGTACGATTACCCAACAACTGGTGAAAACACTCCTTTTAACGCCGCAAAAAACCATTACAAGAAAGCTCAAGGAATTCATTCTTGCGACCCGTCTCGAACGGCATCTTACCAAGAATGAAATACTCACGATATACCTCAACCAGATATATCTCGGTGACGGTACGTATGGGGTGGAGGCAGCAAGCGAGCAGTACTTCGGGAAAAAGGCAAAGGACCTTAATCTTGCAGAGGCTGCCATACTCGGCGGTTTACCGCGGTCTCCCAACACCTATTCCCCGGTTAATTCTCCCCGAAGGGCAAAACTGCGCCAGAAATACGTCCTCGGCAGGATGGCGGACCAGGGCTATATAACAAAGGCAGAAGCAGATATTGCATACAAACAACCGCTCAAAATTTATCTGAACAACGGGTATACACCCAAAGATATAGCTCCCTATTTTATGGAGATGCTAAGGCAACAATTATATACCCAGTATGGACAGGACGCGGTCCTTGAACAGGGTTTGAAGGTTTTCACCACCATCGATCCCATGATGCAAAAAGCGGCAAACGCCGCACTGAAAAGCGGGCTTATCCAGATAACCAAGAGGCAGGGATATTCAGGACCTGAAGAACACCTGACCAGTAATAAAGACGTACAGAATTTCATACAGGAAGTACGGAAGAAAGAACTTGCGGTGTTTCCTGATTACTACATGCTAACCGAGTCAATGACGAAGAACGGGTCAATACCCGTCCAAGACATTCTGGAGCAGAATAAAACGTATCATGCCGTCGTAACCGGCTTCTTACCGTCAAACAGAGGTGTTGAAATCAATGTGGGAGGAGAAAAAGGTGTCATTTTAACGTCCAACGTAAGCTGGGCACACCCTTTTGATCCCAAGGCATGGTATCCGCCTGTTACGGACCCGCATAAAGTATTTAAGGCCGGGGATGTGATTCTGGTTAGACTGATCCAAAAAAATAAAAATATTGCCGAGTTTTCCCTTGAACCAAAACCCGAAGTCCAGGGTTCACTTGTAGCCGTGGACGTTGCAACAGGCGCCTTGAAGGCCATGGTTGGCGGATACAGCTTCTTACAATCCCAGTACAACCATGCTGTTCAGGCACAGCGTCAGGTAGGTTCTGCGTTTAAACCCATATATTACGCTGCGGCATTGGAAAAAGGATACACGCCCGCATCTATCATTCTGGATACCCCTGTCGTTTACCAATATACGGATACAACAACCGGAACCACGGAAACCGGCACAACACCAACGACTCCTACGGTATGGAAACCCCGCAATTACGATAAGACCTTTACCGGCCCTGTTACGCTCCAGGATGCGATAACGCATTCCAAGAACAACCCTTCCATCCGGTTATTAAATTCCATCGGTGTTGGATATGCAATAAACTTTGCGAAAAAAATGGGTATTACAGAACCACTGACCAATGACCTCACCCTTGCACTGGGCTCATCTTCAATGAGTTTGATCGACTTGGTCTCTGCTTATAATGTATTTCCTAATTACGGAAGACTTGTTTCTCCATTTTACATAACCAAGGTTCTTGACCGGAACGGCGTTATTCTGGAGAACAGTAATGTTGTCCCGAACATTATTCATTTCAACAATGCTATTTCTTCAACTTCTTTAACCATGACTTCTTTTACGGCAACATCTTCCCGTGCGGTGACCGGTACGTCTCAGACAACCACGGCAGTCAATGTTCTGGATCCTGCAACAGCTTATGTTATGATAAGCATGCTCAGGAATGTTGTGCAACACGGGACAGGCTGGCGCGCAAATGCTCTCGGCAGGCCTGCTGCCGGCAAGACGGGAACAACGGAAAATGACAGGGATGCATGGTTCATCGGGTTCACGCCGAACCTTTTAACAGGCGTATGGGTGGGTTTTGACGATAACAAGAGTCTCGGCATAGCAGAAACGGGCGGTGATGCAGCCGCACCAATCTGGCTCAATTTTATGAAAAGCGCCGTTACCGCATACCCGGACAGTGACTTTCCCATACCTCCCGGCGTCGTGTTTGCAAGGATAGACAAAAAAACCGGTTTGCTTGCAACTGCAGACGATCGTAACGCAAGTTTTGATGCATTTGTCGCGGGCACACAACCAACACAAACGGCATCACAGGTCAATGCGCAGCACGGTAATGAGTTCTTCAGGTTTAACCAATAACGCGGCCTGCTTGTACCGACACCCTGCTTACCGGAATGAGCACATCAAAAAAAGAACAGCTTGAAAACATCTACCAGCTGCTCTACCGCCGGTTCGGCAAAAGGAACTGGTGGCCTGCAGACTCTCCTTTCGAGGTCGTTGTAGGTGCCATACTGACCCAGAACACAGCATGGACAAACGTTGAGAAAGCAATAGCGAATCTCAAACGTGCGGACATGCTGTCCGCTTTAAAATTATACCGGCAGCCTGTTTCCGTAATAGCAGAACTCATCAGACCTTCGGGTTTTTATAATCAAAAGGCAAAAAGGCTCAAGCTCATGGTGAAGCACATCGTTGAAAGCTATAAAGGTTCCATGAGCAACCTGTGTAATAAAGAAACCACGGAATTGAGGAATGAACTCCTGTCCATAAACGGCATAGGGAAGGAGACAGCGGACAGTATCATGCTTTATGCCTGCAACAAACCCCTGTTCGTCGCCGACAGCTATACCTACAGGGTGTTTTCCCGGCATGGATTGATAGAAAAAGAAACCGGATACGACGAAATACAGGCACTGTTCATGGATAACCTCGATCACGATACGAATACGTTCAACGAATATCATGCACTGATTGTAGAACTTGCAAAAAACTTCTGCAGGACAAAGCCGCTGTGTGATGCATGTCCCCTGTCGGATCTCCCGCGTTATATCGATTAACCCCGTTAGAAATCCAACAACCGGCCCAATGCCATAATTATCTGTTTTTGCAGAAATATACCGTTTGTGGGAATAAGAAAATAGTTAGGATTTCTAACGGGGTGAACTATCCTTTATTGTCTATAAACGTTTTGATAGCGGTCAATGTTTTTGACGCCGCCTCGACCAGCTCAAGGCCCAGACCACTTACTACATGGTCGTCTGTCTCTTCCTTAAAAGTCCTCATTACCTTTGCCTTGCACTTATGAGCCTCGTCCTTTCCATTGAATGGCAGAAGAAGATTCAAATTTAAAATGGTGTTCAGCGGGATTTGATCTTTTGTAATTATGGAAAGTCCGGAATAACTCATATCCTTCGAAAAGGCAGATACGGTTTTTTCTTTGTACGTGTACTTCACTTCGATGGAGATATCGTAACGGTCCTCTTTCCGGATCTTCATACTAACAAACTTTTTGATCTCTTCGAGGAATGCCGACTCGTTAATCGGTTTGCGCACAAAGTCGTCGCACCCTGCCTTGATCGATTCAGCTTTCTTTTCCGTAGAGGTCACCATAATAACGGGTATCTTCTTTAAAGCGGGATCGCTCTTGAGAATTCTGCAGCATTCGATTCCGTTCATTTTCGGCATTTCCAAATCAAGCAAAATGACATCGGGCTTTTCTATCTTTGCGAGTTTTAGAGCCTCTGCTCCGTCTTTTGCCGTTATGATCTTCGATTCAGCCCTTCTTAAGAAAGAAACCTCAAGATCGAGAAAATTCCTCATGTCGTCAACCAGCAGAATTTTAATCATAGCAATCTCCCTTTTATGTTTTACCGTTTATATAAAAATCGCTTGGGATTGTCAAACGCTTGTAACAGTTCAAGGCGCAACGGATTTATTCTATATAACGGTGACGCAGCCCCATGATATCGCGATACGTGACGACACCCATGATTTTGTTGTCCGTATCGGTTATGGGCAGTGCGCGGAAATTATAGCGCGTGAAAAACTCGGATGCCTTTCTGAGGGTGCTGTCATGTGCCAGCGAAATGACATTCCGGATCATCACATCTTTCAGAAAAGCATGCTCTTCAGCGGTCAGCAATTCCTTTATGTCGAGTACGCCGGCAAGATGTTTGTCGTTGTCCAGGATATAAAGATACATGACGACATCCTTGCCCTTGGCTATATAGCGGTACTGCTCCTGCGCCTGTTCAACGGTTACGTCCGGTAAAAAAGATATAAAATCCTGCGTTGCAAAGTCGAGGATGTTCTCTTCGTGGTGCTCTACAATAGTGCGGATCTTGCGTGCATTTTCCGGGTTCAGGCGCTTCAGGATTGCGTCGGCTTCCGAAACCGAGAGTACCGAGAGAAAATCCGCTGCCTGACCCGTCGTCATCTCGTCTACGAGAACTGCAACCTTCTCGATTTTGAGAGATTCCACAAGGTCACGCTGCGCTTCCGGATCGATTTCTTCCAGGGTATCCGATGCTTGCTCGGGATCGAGTTTCTCGAATATTTCTACACGCTGATTGGGCTCCATCTCTTCCAGAATATCCGCCAAATCCACCGGGTGCATGTCGGAGAGTTTTTCTTTCAGAACATTCAATTTGATATCGCCCTGAAAACGTCCTATCCGTTCCGGCAACGGCTGGATGTATTTCCATGAAACCGTTTGTTCCTGAATGTTTCTCGCCAAATTGTAGATAAAGTTTGCCAGCATGGTCAGATGGATACGGCGCAAAAGCCCATAA
>JAKAHI010000105.1 GCA_021815065.1 bacterium
AACACAAGGAATATGCCGGTAAACGGCGCATGGGTAAGCGAGGCAAGGAATGCCGCCATGCCGAGAATTGCATACATACCTATTGACACGGGATGCCCCGGAAAAACAAATCCGAATATATAACCGATGGTTCCGCCGAGCATTGCACCCGTATAAAGAGATGGAGCATAAATGCCTCCGGGTAAGCCTGAACCAATGGTTATGGCTGTGCCGAAAAATTTTGCCGCAAACAGAAATATTATCAGGGAAAAACTGAGCTTACCGAGGAGCGCCATTTTTATAACAGGATAGCCGTTGCCCAGAGACATAGGCAGGAGAACGCCGATACATCCTATGATAATACTGCCTATCAATGGCTTTGTTAACGGGTTTGCCTTTATGCGCTTAAAATAATCCGCTGCCTTAAAAAACCATTTCTCGAACAACACCGAGAAGACACCGACAAAAAGCCCGAGGGATATATACCCGATAAAAGCGTAGATACTGGAATATTCATACAGTGGGGCACCAAGCATGGGATTGTTTCCCATGAATGCCCTGGTGACGAGTGTTCCCGATACAGCGGATATGACAATCACACTGAGCGATGTCAGTTCATACTCTCCGAGCAGAACGATCTCTATGGCAAAAAATACCCCGGTAATCGGCGCATTGAAAATAGATGCAATGCCTGCCGCAGTGCCGCTTGCTATCAGAAGCTTCCTTCTTTTCCTGTTTTCCTCTTTCATGATGGTGGAAAACAAGGAACCAAAGCCTCCGCCTATCTGTGCAATCGGACCCTCGACACCAGCCATGTTCCCTGTTCCAATGATGATGGGTGTAAAGAGTAAAAGATAGAGTATTCTTTTGGGGTCAAGCCGTGCCTCCTTATTGTTCACGTTGACGATGAAATCCGGGAAACTATATCCCATGGGTTGATCTTTAAAAAAAAGCGATTTCACTACAATATAGAATAAAGCACCGGTTAACGGCAGGAATAGTACGATCAGATTTTTAAACGTGAATAGCTGTGCTGCGTCCCATCCGCCCGTATGGGTTGAATAGAGAAAGTGCTCGATTAAACTTTCTGTCTTTATGATGAAGGTGCTGGAGAATCCTGCAAGGACACCGATAATCACGGCGAGGATAATGTCCCTCGTTGTACCTGTTATAATCTGATTATACCATGATTTTAATGTATCGAGCATGCTGTTTCTTTATATATTAAATTTTTACATTTATACAATGGTATCTTTATTTGAAGCCTGGCCTCCTGTCCTGATGTGTTCCGCGATCCACTCCAGAAACGTTTCTACGTCTGATTGTGATTCAAGGTAACACGATGCATTGCTGTTTTTACCTATACTAATGGAAGTGCCTGTTTGGTTTATTACCTTAAATGCATCGTCATCGGTAGTATCATCGCCGATATAAATGGGCATTTTCCCTGCCCCAAAGTTTTTGAGTATCCATACGACAGCGTCCCCTTTATTCCATGCATTGAGGGGCCTTACCTCGAACACCTTATTGCCTTCGGTTATCTTCAACCTGTCTTTATAACTATCGGCAACAGCACGGAAGCTCTCCGTCATGTTTTCCCTGTCCTGCTGTTTTACGTTCCTAAAATGAATACTGATGGTCATAGTCTTATCTTCTATCATAACACCGCCTATGCCCATCAATGCCGTCGATATTTTTTCTGTGAATTCGTGTAACAGTCCGGCATCGGAAGGTTCGTAACCTTTGGTGACTATGGTTCTGCCGTCCCATATTTCTGCACCATGGTTTCCAGCATAGATAATATCTTTTATAGTTACCCTGCCCATGACGTCGGCAAGAGCCCTGCCGCTTATAATCGCTACCGGATACTTCGATTTCAGCCTGTTGAGCATAGCGCGAATGCGTTCATCCAGTACTGCGGCCTGGGGTGTATCTACGATGGGTGTAAGCGTGCCGTCATAATCGAAAAACAGGAACACACCGTTTGATGCACCTTGTACGGACGAATGACATTCCCCGAGCGCCCCGATAAAATCGTCTGTCCATCTCCTGAGGTTATTAATTTTAACATGTTCGCGCAGTGCCCTCATCCTGCTCCTCTTTTCTTCGACAGGCATAAGCAGGGCTTTCTTGATAGTTTCGGCAAAGGTCTCTATGTCGTAAGGATTCAAAGGCAACGCCCCGGTGAGTTCCTCCGATGCACCGGCAAATTCGCTGAGTATGATAACACCTTTTTCATCTACCTGAGATGCGATGTATTCTTTTGCGACAAGGTTCATGCCGTCGTATATAGAGCTTATGATGGCAACATCCGCTATACGGTAATACAGAGCGAGGTCTTTATGCTCTATCTTCGCCGTAATGTATGCAATGGGCTTCCATGTACCTGTCGAGTATTTATTATTGATCCTGTTTATAAATTCTTCCACGGATTTCTTATAACTTATATACGGTTCGCTTAACCGTGTCGGCACCGCAATCTGGATAAAGGTAAATTTTCCTATAAAGCTGTGATATTTGTCAAAAAAAAGATCGATTGCCTGAAGTCTTTTCAATAATGCCTTTGTATATTCCAGCCTGTCGACGCCTATACCGGTATATCCATCCTTTATACCGAGTTGCGTCCTTAAGTGGTTTATTGAATGTTGTTTTTTGGAGAGAGCCATGGAACTGAAGCTGTCAAAGTCGACACTTATAGGAAATGATTCTAACCGGGTCATGTGCCCGTGATAGAAGACGGATGCGCTTTCATAATCGATATCCGCATTTAAACCTTCCCTGGCACAATTCATAAAGTTTTTAACGAACAATGGTATCTGAAAGCCTATGAGATCGTTTGCCAGCAATCCTTCGAGTATATCCTTGGCCTGCGGCAATATCCTGAATGTACTCCAGTCCGGCCAGGGAATGTGCCAGAAATGTCCGGTTGTTACCGAAGGGAGCGTCTCTTTGATAAACAGAGGAACAAGACATAGATGATAATCGTGTATCCATACGGCGGTATCGGTGGTATCCTGTTCCATTTGTTCAATCACGGCATCTGCAAATTTCCGGTTTACCTTTTTGTAGAAATCCCAGTACTGCTTTTTATAGTAAACCCTGTCCAGGGTCAGGTGTGATAACGGCCAGAGGACCCGGTTGGAATATCCTGCATAATAGTTGTCCACCTCGTTTTGATTGAGCCACACCCTCTTCAGCGTGTATGAGGGGCCGGATTGAGGAACGGAGACACAGTTACGCCCGTCTACAACCCCTCTGTCCCCGCTGCCGCTTCCCCATGCTATCCATGTTCCATTCAGATTTTTCAGGACATTGTCAAGCGCCGAGGTAAGTCCTCCAGCGGGTTTTTCCAAACTGATCGTGTTTCCTGTTTTTTTGTGTATATAGGGCTCTCTGTTGGAAACCACTATCAGTTTCATCATAACCCCATACATCCCATCTCATAATTCCATGACACGTTTGGATTTATTGAGCATTGCATACCAGACGAACAGGTAGTCACGTATCTGCCGTGTGATAAGAAAATGATTGCGCACATACTGTCTTGCATTTTCGCCCATTTTGCTTGCCATATCGGGGTTGTTTAGTATCCGCCGGATCCTGAAGGCGGATCCTTCTTCCGAGTTTACAAGAAATCCGGTAACGCCATCGATGATCTGTGTAGGAATACCGCCTACATTACCTCCGATAACCGGTTTGCCTTTCCACATTGCCTCGGTAACCGTCAGTCCAAAACCCTCTTTCAGGGACTTCTGCAGCACAACGGTTGCCATTCTCTGAAGGGCGTTTATATCTTTATCTCTAAACGCCGGCAGCAGCAGGATGTGGATATCCGGATCGCTGCCGGCAAACTCTGTCACCTCACGGATCACTGCTTCTCCCTCGGGATCATCCGTTGCAGAACTGCCGGCAAGCACCAGTCTGCAGTCGTTATATTTTTTTACCATTCTGTATGCCCGGATAACACCCTTGGGGTCTTTAAACCGGTCAAACCTTGAAACCTGCAATATTATAGGTTTATCCAGAGGAATTTTAAACCTGCTTGCCACCTCATTGATCTCATCTGCCGTCAGATCATTGTTCTTCTCGCTCAGCGGGTCTATCGTCGGCGTTATGATGAATTCATCCAAAGGCATTTGTTTTGCAAACTTTGACACCGAAAAAATCGCTGCGTCATATTTGCCCGCATAAGCGGATATCCTGTTCCAAACCTCCTCGACCGGATTGGCCACATCGATATGACATCTCCATATCCATAGCCCCTTGTCCCTGAATTTTATTAAGGGTACAGGCTGCGGATCGTGTATAAATACTACATCGGCATTTAAATCCAGTGTTTTTGCATTCTTCTCGTTGATAGCTTCATGATACTTCCACATGTCGTCCGTAAACTCTTCAGGCAGCCCCTGTAGACTGTTGTGGATCTTTTTTGTTATGGTAAAGAACCTTTGATCCCCCTGAATAACCTCCCATCTTACCACGATTCCAAGCTTGCTCAACAACGGGGTCATCCTGCCGAGTATCTCGGCTACACCGCCGCCTTCCTTGGTAGAGTTTATATGAAGGAATTGCTTGGACGAAAGTTTGTCTGCAAGCCTGGAGATAAGCTGGAGGTCCGATTTTGGAGATATGCCCGAGTAATCCGACAGTTGTAACATCTAAAGCGTCTCCATGTCCTTTTGTACCTTCTGTTCGACTATCTGAACGATGAGCCTTCTCATGCCCTCAATGTCATACATAAAAGGGTCGATGTGCACGAGTTTTTCAGAAAGTTCTTTTTCATTTAAATCTTCTTTTAACCACAGGGAAAAATCGTCCGGTCCGTGCATGCCATGGATCCTTCCTTCGTAAAAATGGTAGTATATGGAACTGCTGTCCACATATTTTAAAGCCTGTAAAAATTCAGCAACATTATGGGCTATAATCCCTGTTGGAAAAACAATAGTTGCCGATTCATTAAAATAAAATTCATTGCCTTTCATAGCAGGCCGTGGTTCAGGGAAATGTGCCAGGTAATCATCGATTACTCTTACTATTTCTTCTCTTAAAGCTGAAACCGCAGTAAAATCATACGGATCCACACTGGAAAGGTGCTCTGCAAGCGTATGTTCTTCCAGACTTTCGCCAACCCATTGGGAAAAGTCATTTGTATATTCAAGGATGTGTTCTTTTAAGAAATATTTATAGGTATGATGAAAGATAGACGCATCGCTTACTTCTTTGATACCGTGGAGCAGCTCTTTGATTGTACCTGCCCTCCTCTGTGCGGATTTCAGTATGTTTGTACATTGTTTAAAAATGAATGGTTTCATTTAGCGGTGTATCCTGATTAATTTTTATAATAACCACGGGAAACCGGTTTGGCAATAAAAAAATGACCAAATAAAATATTTGCTTAACAACTAAAAAATACAGGAACTGGGGAAATGCCTCCGCAGGGGCGGACCCGTGTCCGCCCCTGCATCTTTACACACAGCACGAAAGCCCTGATATGTCCTTCACAAACGAGAGTGCGCTGGTTTTGATTGCTTCTGATAGAGTTGGAAAGATCGGCGTTGAGTCGATCACATCATAGATGGTGTTCTTGTTCTTTATAAGCAGCATTGCCTGTGCAATAAGTTCGCCTGCATTGGGTGCGAGTATATGCACGCCGAGTATCTGACCCGTCTTCGGGTGGACAGTCATCTTGATCAAACCTTCTGTCCTAT
>JAKAHI010000106.1 GCA_021815065.1 bacterium
CGCCTGAGGGCCATAAAACGGATAGCTTAGGAGGCAATAGTATATGAAAGCTTATGCAGATAACAGGGCAATAGATTATCAGGCAGTACCGGCAATAAGTATAGCTCCATTCAAGATCCTCATAACGCTCGCGGTGATCCTTTTCTTTACCCTGATCCTGATATGGAGCCGGATAAACTTCATAGCGGCAAGTTACCGGATGTCCGCGCTGGCTTTACAAACACAGAACCTGAACGAGCAGATCGACAAGTACAATCTTGAAATAGCCACGCTCAAAAGCAGGAGCAGGATCGAAACGATAGCGAAAACGAGGTTGAATATGGTTTATCCGGACAGCAAACAGTTACTATCAATAGACAGGTAGGATGGACTCGGTAAAGCGTATACATGAACAACATCTCGTAAGACTATTCATAATATACCTGTGTATCATGGCAGGTTTTGCAGTTGTGCTGTCAAAGGCATTTTACCTCGAGGTAATAAAGGGCAGGAGGTATGCGGAGTTAGCGAGAAAGCAGTATTCGAGAGAGGTCACCCTTCTTCCGGCACGGGGTTTAATCATGGACAGGGACGGCAGGATACTTGCACAGAGCGTGCTGGTAGACTCGTTCTATGCGGACCCGACAAAGATAAAAAACAAAAGCAGGGCAGCGATCATTACCGGAAATATCCTCAAGCTTAACGAGGATACCGTGCTCAAAAAACTGGAATCGGACCGGCAGTTTGTCTGGATAAAAAGACTTGTCGATCCGGACACGGCGCGCAAACTCATGCAGTACCATTTACCGGGTATATACTCTTTGAAAGAATACAGGAGGTATTATCCCGACCTTAAACTTGCAAGCAACGTACTGGGTTTTGTCGGTATAGACTCCACCGGTCTTGCGGGTATAGAACTGTCCCTGAACGGGTATTTAAGCGGCACCCCGTTTTCGGCGGTCATCGATGTCGACGGACGCAACAGCCCCATTTATACGGGTAACCCGACCGACGATGTTTCACCGAGCGGAGACAGTGTCGTGACGACCCTCGATCTGAATGTCCAGTTCATACTGCAGGAGGCGCTCAAGAAAGCCGTAGCGGAGCAGGAGGCAAAGAAGGGCATCGGTATCATCATGAATCCCGCGACAGGCGGGATACTTGCTATGGCAAGCATACCGGACTTCAATCCCAATGTGTACAGGGATTATCCCATGTCCGTGTTCAAGGATACGGCCGTTGAAGATACCTATGAACCGGGCTCTATATTCAAGCCGTTTGTAATTTCATCGGCCCTTGATGCCGGCGTGATTTCCCAGAATGAAAAAATATTCTGTGAGGATGGCCGCTACAAGGTGTACAACATCGTCATAAAGGACGCAGAAGGCGATTTCAATATGCTCAGCATCGGAGATATCCTCAAGTATAGCAGCAACATCGGTGCCGCGAAAATAGGGGAGAAACTGGGCAGTACCAGTCTTTACCGGTATCTGAGAAACTTCGGGTTCGGCAGCCAGACCGGCATTGAATTGCCGGGAGAATCCCCGGGCATACTGAACCCCGTGGACAAATGGTCGGGCGTTTCCATAGACACCATACCGTTCGGCCAGGGTGTATCCGCAACCCCCCTTCAGCTTGTTACGGCAATGTCCGCAATAGCCAACGGGGGGTTGCTGCTTGCACCGAGGATCATAAAAGAGATAAGGAAACCGGACGGCAGGGTCCAGACGTTTCAGCCCGTCATCAGAAGAAGGGTCATATCCGGGCATACGGCACAGATCATGACCGATATGATGATCGGTGTCGTCAATGACGGGGGAACGGGAATCAATGCGGAGATGAACGGGTATACGGTGGCGGGTAAAACCGGAACAGCGCAGATCCCCGATCCGACAACGGGGACGTATTATAAAAACAGGTTTGTGGCATCTTTCCTCGGATTTGTACCCGCACACAATCCAAAGATTGTCATGCTCATCATGCTTGTCGATCCTCAAAAAAATCCTTACGGAGGATCGAGCGCCGCTCCGGTTTTCAAAGATGTGGCGGAAAAGGTGTTGCCGTATCTCGGTGTTCCTTCGAAATTGAATATCATGGCAATGCCTTCCGGCGAGCCCTCTTCCGTGGATATAGAGCAGGCGCAGTTCAACGGAATAACCCAGACGGGCTTCGTGCCCGATTTTGCGGGTAAAACAATGAGGGCCGTGCTTAAACAAGCAAAGCAGGCAGGTATAAGCGATGTTGTGATGAAAGGTTCCGGTTATGCCGTTGATCAGAGCCCCCGATCCTATACCCCGTATTCCGGGGGGCCCGTCCGGGTGGTGTTTTCCATGAAAACGGGTATGCAGGACGGGTACGTTGTGCGATCGGGCACACGGCATACCCCGCAGGCGAAGAAGACCGTTTATAGCGGCAAACGGGACGGCTCTCATTCCATGAAGGCGACGAAGGGATGAGCATGGACACAAAGAAACTTTTGAAAAGCATCCATGTTGTGTCTCTTCATGGAGATGTATCCGGAGACATCAAAGGCATTGCGTATGATTCAAGGAAAGTGCACAACAATTATTTGTTTGTTGCAATGCCCGGAGAAAAAGAGGACGGCATAAAGTACGAGCAGGAAGCTGTCCGCAACGGTGCGGTAGCAATCGTTGCAAAGACATACAATCCTTCAATGGACGGGGTAGTACAGATCATTGTGGATGATCCCCGAAGTGCCCTGTCGCTGTTATCAAGAGAGTTTTACAACAACCCGGCTGCGGATTTGTTTGTAGTCGGGATAACCGGTACGAACGGCAAGACAACGACGACGTATCTTGTGGAATCCATACTCGCTTCAGCCAAAAGAAAACCCATGGTCATAGGCACCATCAATTACCGGTATATGAATAAGAAGGTAAAGGCCGTCAATACAACACCCGAGTCTCTGGACCTCAATATGATGATGAGCGAGTACCTGTCGCAGGGGGCGACCGATCTCGTCATGGAAGTATCCTCGCATGCAATCGCACAGGGCAGGGTAAACGGCATCGACTTCGATGTGGCAATCTTCACCAATCTTACGCAGGACCACCTTGATTATCACAAGACGATGGAAAACTATTTTGCCGCAAAATCGCTCTTGTTCGAGAAACTGCTTGTCGCAAGCCATAAGAGCAAGAAATTCGCTATCCTGAACAGCGATGATCCCTGGATAAGCAAGCTCAGAATAAAAAGGGGTATCCATATTCTCAGATTCGGGAATTCAAAACAGGCAGATATCAGGCCGGTGGAGTCAACGACATCGCTCGACGGCATCACGATGAAACTTTCAACCCCCATAGGTATCATAGACCTCAAGTCGCCCCTCGTGGGTTCCTACAATATTTATAATATCATGGCAGCGGTTGCCACGGCCATCGTGTCGAACATATCCATCGATCATATCAAGCACGGAATTGGAGCGTTGAAGCATGTGCCGGGAAGGGTGGAACGGGTTGAAAATCCCAAGGATGTGTATGTGTTCGTGGATTATGCGCACAGCCCTGATGCGCTCGAAAAGGTTTTGACCGCATTGAGCGGGTTGAAGAAGAAAAGGATGATATGCGTGTTCGGGTGCGGAGGAGACAGGGATAAGGGCAAGAGGCCGATCATGGGTGAAATTGCAGTACGGCTTGCGGATATAACCGTCATAACATCCGACAACCCGCGTTCCGAACAGCCGGAAACCATTATCTCGGAAATAGAGAGAGGCATAACAAATACACCGAAAGTCGAATCGATGGATCCCGGCAGACGTTACGATTCAAAGGTTTATACCGTGATTGCGGACAGGAAACAGGCAATCAGGAAAGCATTGGAGATAGCGGAGAAAGGCGATGTCCTGCTCATAGCGGGCAAAGGACATGAAGACTATCAAATATTCAAAGACAAAACCATTCACTTCAGCGACAGGGAAAACGTCCATGATTATTTTGGAATAAAAAATTGAAGATAGATATGCAAGATATGCAGAAGTTAAAAAACATAGCGGTGTCCCATGCCGGCACGGACTGGTGCGCTCAGGGTGCATCGACGGACACAAGAAAGCCTCTTCAGGATATGCTGTTCTTTGCTATCAAAGGCGAACGATTCGATGGTCATACCTTTGCGGCCGATGCCGTCCGTCAGGGGGCTGCCGGTGTCGTGCTCAATAAAAGCCTGGAGCATCTGGCCGGCGGATTCAGCGGCAAGACCGCTGTTTTTTCCGTTCCGGATACGGTCCAATCCCTTGGAGCGCTGGCGCATGCTCTACGGGAACGGTACAAGCCGGCCGTCATAACCGTTACCGGCAGCAACGGGAAAACAACCACAAAGGAAATGCTTTATACGCTTCTGTCGGAATCGTTCAGGTGCGGGAAGACACAGGGTAATCTCAACAATCTAATAGGCCTGCCCCTGTCCATACTCAACATGGAGCAGGACACGCAGGTGTGGGTGCTGGAACTCGGGACAAGCAGGTATGGAGAATTGGCAAGCCTTGCCGGTATAGCTTCCCCGGACATAGGAGTTCTGACGAACATCGGCAGGGCGCACCTTGAATTTTTCAAAGACCTCCAGGGCGTTGCACGGGCAAAATCAGAGATGTTTTCCGCCATGACCCAGCAGGGAACCGCGGTGATGAATGCAGACGATCCTTTTGTCATGGAAATAGCCAATCGCTTTAAGGGCAGGGTCATCACAGCGGGTTTTTCCGGGCATGCCCAGCTGCGAATACTTTCATACAACCTTACGGATAAGGGCATGGATTTCAGGATTCTGTATGAAGGCGAAGAGCGCAGCTTCAGCACGCCGGTTTCAGGCAGGCACTATCTCTACGATATGGCTCTCTCCATGCTGTGTGCAAGACACTTGCAGGTAGGATGGGACGCCATACGCTCGGCGTGCGAACGGTTTACGGTATTCAAAGGGAGAGGCAACAGCACGTTCTATAAAAACAACATAACAGTTGTCGATGATACGTACAACGCCAATCCGGATTCGATGCAAGGCGGTTTCCAGTCAGCCATAGAGCGGTACGGAGCAGAAAGGATCGTAGCTGTTATAGGAGATATGCTTGAGCTCGGCGAACAGACGGCACAGCAGCATTTCGATCTCGGCCTGTATCTCGCGGGACAGGGCATAAACAAATTTATCTTGATGGGCAGGTTCTCGGACAACACGTTTGAAGGCATCCGTTCATCCGGGAAAAAACAGATTTATGCTTTTCAGGCCGGCGATATCCAGTCCGCTGTCCGGGAACTGGTATCGTTATCGAAAGACGGCGCCGTGATTTATATAAAAGGGTCCAGGAGCATGAAACTGGAGCAGGTACTGAGCGGGTACGATAGTATTATGAGGAGCAAAGATGCTTGAATATCTTTTATATCCACTGGCAAAGCAATTTATTATATTCCATGTTTTAAAGTACATAACATTCAGAACCTTGAGTGCGATGATAACCGCATTGGTTATCAGTATGATCTTCGGGACCCCCTTTATAAAATTCATGACGAGAATAGGCATGGGACAGGTTGTGCGGTCCGACGGCCCCAAAAACCACATCAGCAAGAAAGGAACGCCGACCATGGGCGGGGTCTTGATGATACTGTCTATTCTTGTTTCGACCTTACTGTGGATGGATATTGCCAATGTGTATGTATGGATACTCCTGTTCGCCCTCCTGG
>JAKAHI010000107.1 GCA_021815065.1 bacterium
AGCGGCCGGGGCGGGGTAAGGATAATGCCGGAGTGGAATGATATTGATCATCTCCGCACCAGAGTTGCCGGTGTGTGCAGTGATGTAGATGAAAAGGTGATCCCCCGGAACTACAGGCGGAGCATGGGCAGGGTTTCCATTCTGGCTGCCATAGCTGCGATGGAGGCAGTCGCAGACTCCGGTATCAGCGAGGAAGAGATCGGATCTCCATCCTGCGGGGTTTCATTCGGCTCAACCGCGGGCAGTTCCCAGGCAATGGAAGGCTTTGTCAAGGATGTCTTTTCCACCCGCAGCCTCAAGGGTCTGCAATCATCCATCTACCTGCAGTTTATGAGTCATACCTGTGCTGCAAACCTTGCCATGATGTTCCACACCAAAGGGCCCGTGGTTGCATCCTGCACGGCGTGCGTGTCAGGATCCCAGGGTGTCGGGTTTGGATATGAAGCGATAAAAGAAGGCCGAGCCCTTATGATGCTTGCGGGCGGCGCCGAAGAGATGCATTTTATGGATGCAGGGATTTTCGATATTATGCGGGCAACATCGACAAAGTATAACGACCGGCCCGACCTGACCCCGCGCCCGTTCGATGCAGACCGGGACGGACTGGTTGTCGGAGAAGGTGCGGGATGCCTTGTGCTGGAGGAATATGAACACGCCAGAGCAAGGGGTGCGCGCATCTACAGCGAGGTCATCGGCTATGGTACAAACTGCGACGGCGCCCATCTGACCAACCCAAGTTCCGAGGGCATGGCAGGTGCGATTACGATAGCACTGAAGGATGCCGGCTTGACTGCGCAGGACATCGGTCATGTCAATGCACACGCGACTGCCACGGATGCCGGGGATCTTGCCGAGGCAACCGCGACAAATAAGGTATTCGGAACATCCGTACCGGTAAGCGCACTCAAGGGGTTTACCGGACATACGCTCGGAGCGTGCGGCGCCCTTGAATCAATCGAAACCATTTTGATGATGAATGAGCGTTTTATAGCGGCATCGAAAAACCTCGAACACCCCGACCCTCAGCTTCCGCCTCTGAACCACGTGATGGGTGATGCCAGGGATTTGAACTTCGACATCGGTATGAACAATAACTTTGCGTTCGGAGGGATCAATACGTCCCTCATCTTCCGAAAAGTATAATACCGGAATAGACGGTACTATGGCAATCCTGAGAACAATAGCTGCACGGCTTGCCCGCACCAAATACGGCCGTGAGGCGGTCGAGTCGAAAGCTGATCTCAGCCTTTTCAGAAAGCCTCCCTCTTTCCAGCTTGTCCTCGGTTTAATCCTGCTCGGCTTGAGTTACGTGATTGGATGGCCCGGGGTTCTGGCAAGCGGAATCGTGGCTACGTATCTCAGGAGTCCCCTGATATTCGTCATAGGAGCACCGGTCATATACGGATTTTCTTTCCTGGTGTGGGGTATCTCCATGCTGCTCATGGGAAAAGACAACATAAAATATGCGCGTGCATTGGCGAAGTACGGGGTGCGCGTTTTTATAGAAAAATTCGCCCCGCTGTCTTAAGGGGCAAAAAGCCCGTCGACATTCTCCAGGTGCTCTCCTTCAAGGAGTTCCAGCGACAAAGAGTATCCCCCTGATCCGTAATAAGCATCCATACGAATATCCTTGTAGAACCCTTTGATAATCGGAGGGGACAGCCTCACCCGGCGAATAATTTTGTGGTCTGAATCATACTCCTTTATCATGGTTTCTCCGGAAACAGCGGCCTTCTTTTCAAACACGTCGCCGTGATCGATCCATGTACATGCTACAGTACCATCTGCTTTTACCCGTGCATCTATGAGATCTCCGTGGGGAGGGAAAAACATGAACCGGATATCATCGAACAATCCGCCCGCAAACCTTGCAGAATTGAACGGCTGCATCGATTGATACAGGGTAATTTTTCCTTTATCGTCTACAGCATCCATGAGGACCAGTCCCTCGATATTGAGAAGGGTTGCCCGTATCCTGTCCGTGGAAATATCCGCTATGGTAACGCCGATAAATGAACTACTCTGCCCGCGGATAGTGGCATGAATGACATGTACTGCACGAAATGCGCTTTGGGAAACTGCCGGAAAGCACTTTTCCCTGAGGGAAGGGCTGATTACCGCAGTATGCGGCAAAGGTGTCATCGTACGGCACGATGGAACGAGAAACAAAATGAACAACAGGAACCAGTACTTCATTTTACCTTTTCAAACGTCGTATCGGAGAGCGGCGTATTCAGGGCTATGTGCGAAAAATCGATCACCGTGGATGAGCCCTGAGGCTCGAGTATCTCTATCAGGGAAATAGCACCCGAGGTGCCGGACAACGTCAGGGTTATGCGTTTTATAAATTTTGCCAGATAATCTTTCGCAGGAATAAGAACAATCTTCGGCGGGTTTCCGGGTTCGAGCTTTGGTATAAATGCCCTGTTGTCATGAAAATTCCCATTGAGCCAGGAAGCAATCTGTTCCATCACGATGCGCGTCGCCTCGAGCTGGGGCCCCTGATCTTTGGTAAATCCGTCTTTGTTCCATACATACATGGCGACCTTGTCCCCGTGCACGAGCAGGACATTTTTGATAGGGGATTGATATTCCCACCTGAGATCCCCCGGTGCACGGTAATAAAACCTGCCCTTGCTGACAAGGGGTCTTGCCAGGATCCTGAGATTTTTTTTCTGGGTAAAGATTGCGGATATAGAATGAATCTGAGACATCGCCTGCCGGATACTTTCCCAGTTCTGCGCCCAGCCCGCTCCGTACAGAACAGGCATTATCATGACGACCATGAGAACAAGGGGAACGCGTTTTATCTTGAGAAAACTACGCACGGTTACACCATACCGCCGTTTACCGAGATCACCTGGCCGGTGATGTATGACGCATCATCAGAGCACAAAAAGCGAACGACCTTTGCCACTTCTTCAGGCATGCCGACCCGTCCCATAGGAATAAGTTTGAGAATGATTTCCCGGGGAGCATTTTTGATCATCTCGGTTTCGATCAGGCCCGGGGCCACCACGTTTATCCGTATGCCGAGGCGTGCTACTTCCTGGGCAAGCGCCTTGCTTGCCCCGATTAACCCTGCCTTGGCTGCGGAATAGTTTGTCTGGCCGCGGTTGCCGGTTATACCGGACACAGAAGATATGGTCACGACAGAACAGCCTTTTTTCACGCGCAGCATACTCGTGAGAACGGGCTTTGTCACGTTGAAAAATCCGTCCAGCGAGGTCTGGATCACGGACTGCCAGTCTTTCTGAGGCATCATGGCAAACAGGGTGTCTGCGGCAATGCCGGCATTATTCACGAGGACATGGATGGTCTTGTATTTTTTTAGTAAGCCGTCTATGGCGTCATGCGCTGCGAGGGCATCCGCAACATCGAATTGGGTAATCTCGCCGTTCCCGCCTGCCTCTTGCACCAGCCCGAGCGTTTCCTGCGCTGCAATTACGTTGCTCTTATAATTTATTATAACGTTATAGCCCGCGCGTGACAGCTCAACGCATACCGAGCGGCCGATACCCCTGCTCCCGCCGGTAACCAATGCCAGTTTTTTGTCTTCCATAATGGTGTGTTTTATATACTGTCGTGATCATAAATGCAAGAGATAGCCACGTCCTGCATGCCCCTGGGAACCGCATCTGCCGCAGGCGCTGGTCTCCCGCACGGGTTTGTATAGTATATATGCATGTCCGGGGTTCCTTTGAGTAATCGCTACCATACAAATGGTATCAATCTATACCGGATTTTCGTGCAATATTCTTTATACCCTGGCAGTTGTTCAGAAAGCACCTTTTCTTCATTCAGAATCCTGAACACCAGAGAAACCGGCAGTACTGTGAAAGGAATAACGGCCCAGTATGAGCCCAGTGCAACCGGAGTGGATAAAAACATAACGATAGTTCCCAGATACATCGGATGCCGGATAACACTGTACGGCCCCGTTGATATGACCGTTTGATCTTTTTCGACCTCGATCACCCTCGAAGCGAACCTGTTTACTTTGAAAACATAAACAATAAAAATATAAGAAAGCAGGACCAGCATATCCGCTGTAAGAACTATGCCGGCGGGTACATCCGACCACCCGAAGCGATGGTCAAAACCGGGGAGAATAAAGCCCACTACATAAAAGAATGCTGTAGAGAAAACAATCTTTTTCTGCTCTGTTTCTTGTTCTTTGATCCTCATCCGGCGTTCCAAAAACTTCGGGTCCTTTTTAAAAAAGTAATGAACGACGAAGGTCAGAGGCCCAAAGATGACTGCAAAATAAACGTACGCCTGCCAGTAATGGAATGTGCCGGCCGGCAAAAGAATAAAGATGCCCAGCAACAGCAGGAGCAAGGTAATGCGGATAGCGATCTTCCTTTTCAAGGCTTTCAGTGCAGCAGGCTGCAATTCATTCCCCGTGTTCATTATTTTATCCCTCTGCATTCAGAGTCAAGGGTTGACGTCGTTTTCTTATCCTTTGCCTGTCAAAATGATGGATTTGATCCCGTTCTTTCCCGCAGCAGGACAATGGCAAGAACAACGACCCAGAGCAGAAAAACGCCTATACTGATGCGTTCCCAGACGCCTATCATAGGAGTTGGCAGGTTCGCAGCAATCCCGGGGCTCTCCATTCCGGTCAGAATACCGGATGCGATAACGATCAGCATAGTAGCGATGGAGTAGATACGGAACCGTTTTCCGAATGCCGCTGCACCGAAACCGATTGCGAGCAGAAAAAGGAGAACGGTCACGCCGCCCAGAACGATGTGCATGATATCGGTCAGCGGCATCCCGGCCACTGTTCCGCGCAAGTGCATCGGAGTAAATGGCCAGGCTATGCCTAAGATTCCATAGGCAAGCATCAGGCCTCCCACGACACGCAGAATGCGGTTTTTGCGGGCCGATATCCATACTCCCCATCCGAACGCTATCACCAGGACAGTGTAGGGGATGCACAGCAGGACCCACAGCGGCCGTGTCGGAGCATTGATCGCGGATAGCTCGCTGACTGTTTGCGAGACCCAGTTGTAGCTCTTCCACTGCACCGGTACGATGATGTTTATAGCAACATAGAGCAAAGAAGACAGGATGCCGCAGACGAGTAATATCATGCGTGCATGTTCTCGATCGAAAAGGGAAGTATTTTGTTCATACCCCATAGCGCCTCCTTTTTTATGGCAACTTAGGGACAACCCTTATATTATTTTGTTTTCTTTGGTGTCCCGCCTTTTCCGGGCTTCAGTCACCTTCTGAGTACATATTCCAAATTCTCTATAAATGCTATATTTCCGAATGGTCTGCCAGACGTTGCTTTGCTGATATCTTCTTCCCTGCCAGTGCTATTGATGAAATCCAGGTACGAGGATACTCCAGTACCGTCTGACCAATCGTCCAACCTCAAAATAAAATCTTTTTCGTGGAACTGTTAATTAAATATTGGTATAATTCTTATATTAACAATTATTATTTATTATATGCCATATTCTCCTAAATATGGGGGTTGTGCATAGATTTCAATATTTTCCGTTATTAAGAAGCGGATTGTGGAGGGACGCCCCCCTCACCATGAAGAATATACTTCGTTGTGCGGACCGAGAGTAAGGAAAACTGGGGTAAAGTATGTTCTATAAATTTTCCATTACCTCT
>JAKAHI010000108.1 GCA_021815065.1 bacterium
GTCGAAGGGATTAAAAGTATGACAGGCCTTGAAGAGGACAAAGCGGACATTCTTTTGCCGGGTCTGATGATACTGATGAAGATCATGGAAGCGACCGGCATGGATAATTGCTACGTATCCCAGAAGGGGCTGCTCCACGGCATCATGATAAACCTTTTTGCAAGCTGATCGGGTCAGCCGGCCTTCATGATAAGCGGAGCGATATACCTATAGACGATAGGGACAATGAGCGGATACAAGCCCCACATGAGCGAAATGACCACCAGCACCGATGCCTTGCTCCTGAATATCAGGAATTTGTTGTCCGGAAAATAAAACATATCAAGCCCGGATGCATTGCCGTACTCGTAGAGGAATCCGACGATGACACCTGCGGGATACCGCAGGTACCAGTGCATGCCGCTGACAAGGTATGAGAGTACCCCGAACACGAGCATTACCGCGAGTATGATATGGATGAGGAAGTTTTTTTTCGACGTGTATGTCCATAACTTGAATGTATAAGCAACTGCTTCCATAGCGAGCTGACCGATAAGACATAAAGCCATAAATACCGCTAACTTTATCATCATAGAACCTCCTTATGGTTGTTGACGTCAAGGGCCCGACATCCGGCTATCCTCATAGAGATTGAAACAACTTGGCTGTTTTGTCAATCTATTATGTCTGCGAACTTTTTTGTTGCTTTGATTGTAAAATGTATTATGAAAACAAGAGGAGGTTATATATATGCAGCAGAACCAGGAACCCAAAAAGGAAGCAGGGATACAAATTCAGCTTGATGAAGCTACTGCCCAGGGTGTATACATAAATCTTGCACTTATAAACCATACAGAAACGGAATTCATACTCGATTTTGTTTATGTCCAGCCTCAATCCCCTCAGGGGAAGGTGAGGAGCAGGGTGCTTACAAGCCCTATCCACATGAAACGTTTATTGAGTGCACTGTCGGAGAACATGAAGAAATATGAGGAGAGATTCGGTGAAATCAAGCTGGCACAGGATCAGCCGGTACAAAAAATAGGATTTTTACAATAAGTACATGATGAATATAAAAGATTCAATAGCTCATAATCTCGATACCGTAGACGGTTACATAAAGAAACTTACTTCCCATACGATACCCGCAATAGCCGAGATAAGCCAGCACCTCATTACGAGCGGCGGCAAGAGGGTACGGCCGTATCTTGTCATATTGAGTTCCAGGATATTCAATGTCCCGGCAGAGAAGTTTACAAAGATTGCTGCTGCCATCGAGATATATCATTCGGCAACTCTTTTGCACGACGATGTCGTCGACAATGCCAAACACAGGCGCGGCACACCGTCTGCAAACGATATATGGGGCAACAAGAGCAGTATCCTTGTCGGCGATTATTTGCTTGCGACTTCCTCCTCCTTGATAGCGAACATGGGGAACCGGGAATTGCTCGGGCTGTTTATACGGGTACTCGGTCTCATGGCAGAGGGAGAACTCGTCCAGTTGAGGTTAAGCAGGGACACCGGGATTTCACAACAGGATTATTACACCATCATAAAGAAAAAAACGGCATACCTCATTTCGGCTGCCTGTGAGAGCGGTCCCATTATGGGAAAATCTTCGGAACTGCAGCAGTCCCGGATGAGGCAGTACGGGCTTCTCATAGGTCTTGCCTTTCAGCTTATCGATGATACCATAGATTATGTATCCTCCGGAAAGCTTTCCGGTAAAGACAAAGGGGTTGACCTGAAAGAAGGAAAGGTGACGCTGCCGATGATCGTGGCCCTGTCCAATGCCGATAAAAAAGAAAAGGCTTTGCTGAAGACCGCACTTGCTAACTATAGAGAGGATAAGGATCTGTTTAAGCGGGTGTATAACATTATAGAAAAAAATCATGGATTTGAATATACAAAGAAAAAGGCCGAGAGTTTTGCGAACAGGGCTTTACGGCTCCTTGACGGGCTCCCGCAGTCTTTGGAGCTCGATGAGCTGAGAAAATTTACCCGGACAGTGGCTAAAAGAAAATCCTGATCACGAATCTACTATTTTTGCACATTTTGGAGGTTGAAAAATACTATGACTGAACAACACGATAATATTGTAATTGCGGATATCGAAGATGAAATGAAGCGCTCGTATCTTGACTTTGCGATGAGCGTCATTATCGGGAGGGCGCTGCCCGATGTCAGAGATGGATTGAAACCGGTACACAGGAGGATACTCTATGCGATGCTCGATCTGGGGAATACCCATGATAAGCCGTATAAAAAGTCCGCAAGGGTCGTAGGAGACGTAATCGGTAAGTATCACCCGCACGGCGATGTGGCGGTTTACGATACCATCGTAAGAATGGCACAGGATTTCACCATGCGCTATATGCTGGTCAACGGTCAGGGAAATTTCGGTTCTATAGACGGGGATCCTCCTGCGGCAATGAGGTATACGGAGGTCAGGATGCAGAGACTTGCAGGGGAGATGCTGGCCGACATCGACAAAGAAACCGTGGATTTTGTACCGAACTATGACAATACGCTTTCCGAGCCCTCGATACTGCCTGCAAAATTTCCCAATCTTCTGATTAACGGGTCCTCAGGGATCGCCGTTGGAATGGCAACGAATATACCGCCGCACAATCTTACCGAGGTCATTCATGCTATCATATCACTCATAAAGAACCCGTCTCTGGGAATAGACGATCTTATGAAGTATATACCGGGTCCCGATTTCCCTACCGGCGCGTACATCACGGGTGCCGAGCAGATTAGAGAGGCTTATGCAACGGGGAAGGGCGTGATCAAGATGCGGGCACGGGTCATTACCGAGAAAGCGAGGGGAGACCGGGAAAACATCATCATAACAGAACTCCCGTATATGGTAAACAAGGCAAGGCTTGTCGAGAAGATAGCCGAGCTTGTCAACGAAAAAGAAATAGAAGGAATCAGCGATATCAGGGACGAATCCGACCGGGAAGGCATGCGGGTCGTCATAGAACTGAAGAAAGACGAATATCCCGAAATAATCCTCAATAAATTGTATAAGCATACACAGCTCGAAGAATCCTTCGGCATTATCCTGCTTGCCCTGGATCACGGCAGGCCTGTCATTATGTCGCTGAAGGACATTCTCGCCAAGTTCATAGAATACAGGAAAGAGGTCGTTACCAGAAGGTCCATTTTTGAATTGCGGAAGGCCGAAGAACGCCTCCATATACTCGAGGGTCTCAAAAAAGCAATCGAGAACATAGATGAAGTCATAGCAACGATTAAAAAATCGAAAAGCACCTCCGAGGCAGAGGCCAATCTTATCAAGAGGTTCGAGTTCTCGATAGTACAGGCAAAGGCGATCCTTGAAATGAGACTTCAGCGGTTGACCGCTCTTGAAACAGAAAAATTAATCTCGGAATACAGGGAAACGGAAAAAGACATCAAGAGGTTGAAACGGATACTATCGGACGAGAAAGAACTCATGGGTATCATCGTGGCGGAGCTTGAAGACATGCTGGAGAGATACGGCGATGAAAGAAGGACAGAGATCATCGGTCAGTCAAAAGACATAAACGTCGAAGACCTTATAGCGGACGAAGACATGATAGTTACCATCAGCAGCAAAGGATATATAAAGCGCAACCCGGTCAGCCTGTACAGGGTACAGAAGAGGGGCGGAAAGGGTAAAACGGCATCCGGTATAAAAGAAGAGGATTTCATCGAGAATTTGTTTGTGGCGTCCGCGCACAGCTATATTCTCTTCTTTACCGACAAAGGCAAGGTATACTGGCTGAAGGTTTACGAGATACCCCAGGCCGGCAGGGCTTCAAGCGGCAAGCCTATTGTTGGTCTGATCAACCTGCAGGAAGGCGAGAAACTGACCACGTACGTGCCGGTAAAAGACCTTTCGGAGCCTTTCTACCTTCTCATGTCTACACGGAAAGGGTACCTGAAAAAGACGGCGCTGTCCATGTACGCAAATCCAAGAAGCGGGGGTATTATAGCTATAAATCTCGAAGAGGATGACCGGCTGGTCGATGTAAGGCTTACCGATGGAAAACAGGAGATAATTCTCTCGACAAAGCGGGGTATGGCAATACGCTTTCCGGAAACACAGATCAGGACCGTCGGAAGGGCTGCATACGGTGTCATAGGTATTACCCTTGATAAAGACGACGAGATAATAGCCATGGATATGCTCGAGCAGGATGCTACCGTGCTGACGGTGACCGAAAACGGATACGGTAAAAGGACGAAAATAGCCGCTTACAGGTTACAGAGGAGGGCGGGTAAGGGGATCATCAATGTAAAAATCACGCCCAAAACAGGCGATGCTATTTCCGTTATAAAAGTACAAGACAACAACGATATCTTTATCATAACGAACACGGGGAGAATGATACGGCTCGGTGTGAAGGATATATCCATCATTGGAAGGAATACACAGGGCATCAGACTTATACAGCTCGAACCCGGAGAAAGCGTATCAAAAGCCGTACGCATTGCTGAGACCGAAGAAAACAACGATGACGTTTCCGGAGATGACGGCCCCGGAGCCCCTGCGGAGGAATAAGAGTATAATGAAATCATCGAGCCGCGTACGCGCTATCAGGCTCTTGGTCATTACCGTGCTGATTGCCGGCGGCATTTACTACGGTATATCATGTAACAGGGACAGACCGGAACACCTCTATTCAAAGGCAATTGACGCTGCTGCCAGCGGCAATGTGGAAACGGCAGAGAATATCTATAAGTTGATCATAAAAAGGTATCCGAACAGTTCTGTAAGAAAAGATGCACTCTACCAGCTCGGTTTGCTGGAATATCTCTACTTGAACGACTATACGACGGCACTCGAGTATTTTTACGACCTCGTGTACACCTATCCGCACTATAAACACACGTTCGATGCTTATATGTACATAGCCCAGATATACCAGGAGAAGCAGCATTTGCCGCAGAAAGCTATAGAAGTATACGAGAAACTTCTGAGCAGCACGAGTTCGGAAGAGTACCTGAAACAATTGCTGCCGAGACTTGCGTCTGAATACGAAGGTGCGGGCAATATACCGAAAGCAATCAGCATCTATGATAAATTATTAAAGCTTTACCCGAAGCCGCCCGCGTCATATCTGTATGAATTTGCCTATTTGAATTATCTAGCAGGGCATTATAGCGATGCAGTCAAGGATTTTCAGAAGATAAGCCTGCTTTATCCGCAGAGTTCATACGAGTTTTCGGCACAGCTTGCAGTAGCGGACTGCTATGAGGAAACCGGAAGGTCCGAGGATGCCCTTTCTTTGTTGAATGGCTTGAAATCGCAGTATCCGACCGAAACATCGATCATCGGTGTAAAGATAGACAGCATCACAAAGCGGCTGAAGAACAAGAAGAAGTGACTGCCGGTTACCGGCAAGCAGTATCGTTTTGGGTTTATACCCTTTCTACAAACTCACCGGTGAGATCGACACCAACGGCATCCGTGATGCGGAGCCTTCCGATTGCCCTTATTGCACTTCCAGCAGCACGTACTCGCCGCCTGAGGGGCCGGAGTATCTGTGCCGCGACTGCGGCGGGGCGTGGATGGAGCCCTATAGCCATTACGATCACGAGACCGAGCTGAACTCGGATCGGTAACACAACCTGGAGAGATAC
>JAKAHI010000109.1 GCA_021815065.1 bacterium
AACCGGCTCGCCTGTCGTATCGACGCCCAGACATATGGTAAGCAGGGACGAACTTTCCCTGAATTTCTTTGATTGCAGGACCTCCCGCAGGTACACGATCCTTCTCGATGCATTCGGTACTTCTATGCCGACTGCAGCTTTATCCACGATATGCGGCTGTATGCGTACGCTGGGGACCTTCATTGCCAGTGCGAGATCATCCGAAAGATTCATGATCTGGCTTACTTTGACTCCGGCAGCCGGTTCGAATTCATACATGGTAATGACCGGTCCTGGTCTGATGTTCGTTATCTTTCCGTTTACATTGAAATCCGACAGCTTTTTTTCGAGGGTGCGTGCATTGAACTGCAGTGATGCGGTATCATACTCGATATCCCGCGCCTCGTATTCATCGAGCATCTGTACGGAAGGTTTCTTGAAGTCCCCGGGTATTGCTTTAAACAGTTCTTCCTGCACGGGTTCTTCTGGTTTTTTTACGCGTTCCGGATGCACTTCTTTCTTCTTTGGAGGCTGGATGACGATGTCAAGGGTTCTGTCCTTTATGCCTAATTTTTCCTTTACCCTTTTTCTCTTTTCTCTCCAGACAATGATCTGGGTCTTTATTCGCTGGATGAGTTTCCCTGTGCCCACGATAACCGCTATCGTCAATCCGGCCGTAAACAAGATAAATTGCGTTATGGGCCTCCTGAACAGAAGCACCATGGAAATAAGGAGCACGGTTACGGCAATGACCGCTGTCCCGGTATTTCCGAGGTATGGATGCAGCTTTGTGGTGAGGAAATAACCGATCCAGCCTCCGGTAGTCATCATGGTCGAGCCCTGGGAGGACGCATGCAGTGCTGCTATGGTGAAAGACAGCGACAGGATAAACAAAACCAGCCCTGAAATGCGTGTCCACCGGTGTTTCCATGTGTCCTTAAAAAGCATGGCAAAAAATATCATGATACCGAGTACGCCGATGACGTATCCCGATAGGCCGAATATCTCGAAAAGCAGTTCTGCGATGTTGGCCCCTATTTTACCACCCATATTATGGTAGAGGGCGCTGTGCACGTCGTTTAACCATGTTGCGTCGTGCGGGTCATAAGACAACAGGCTTATCAGGAGGAATATGGAAACAGACAGGGTCACGAGAGCAACGATGTCCTTTAAGATGACATTTTCTTTTTTATTGTTGTTCGCCATCAGGATGCCTTTACCCTTCGTATATGGAGCGGAGAGATATTCATAATCTCCCGGTACTTTGCAACGGTCCTTCTCGCTATGTTTATGCCTTGTGTCTTCAGTATCCTTACAATATCCGTGTCCGAGAGCGGCTCTGACTGGCTCTCTTTTTCGATTAGTTCCTTGATCTTCTGCTTTACGAGTTTCGTGGAAAGCAGGTCTCCGTTGTCCGTTTTCAAGGAAGGACTGAAGAAATATTTCAACTCGTAAATTCCCCATTGTGTCTGGACGTATTTTCCGTTTGTAACCCTTCCGACGGTTGTTTCGTGAACACCGATGTCAGTCGCTATGTCCTTTAAAACCATGGGTTCGAAGTATTGTTCGCCGTATTCAAAAAACGACTTCTGCCGTTCAACGATGGCTTCTACCACCTTTTTTATGGTGTTTTTGCGCTGCTCTACTGCCTTGATCAACCATCGGGCACCCTGGAGCTTTTCCCGGATGAATTTCTTTGCAATATCATTGGCACCGGTTTGATCAAGCAATTTCCTGGCATAATAATCTGCGGCCTTAATCCTCGGTACGCCTTCTTCTATAAGTTCGACGACGAGTCTTTCGCCTATCTTGGTTACCATGACGTCCGGTACAATGTAGTTTTCCTCACCCGAGCTGTACATGTTTCCCGGTTTCGGGTTCAGATGTTTGATGATCTCTGCTGCTGCAGAAACGAGATCGGCCTGGACTCCCAATGCTTTTGCTATTGAGGAATAATCTTTTTTTTCAAGGTCGTTTAAATGATCGGCGAGTATGCTGTTTATGATAGGATTATCTATTCCGAGGTGCCGGATCTGGATTTGGAGGCATTCTTTAAGGCTTCTCGCCCCTACGCCCGAGGGATCAAAGTCCTGGATTTTACCGAGCACCCGTTCGACATCTTCTGCCGGGGAACCTGTGAAACTGACGATGTCCTCAACCGGCGATGAAAGGTAACCCTCGTCATTTATATTGCCGATGATTGCCTCGCCGATCTGTATCTCCTGTTCGGTATTTGCGGATAATCCGAGCTGCCAGAGCAAATAATCATGCAATCCCATTTCCCTGTGAGCGGTGTTTTCTATCGGATCTTCTTCTCTTTTTACGATACCCCTGTCTCCGCTGCCTGCAGCGCTCCGGTCGTTGTAAATATTCTCTTCGGCCTCTGTATCGAGGGTCTCCTGCTCGGACTGTTCTTCCTCGAGAAACGGATTTATTTCAAGCTCTGTTTTCAGTTCCTGCTCAAGCTCAAGCCTTGTCAGCTGAAGCAGACGGAGGGCCTGAATAAGCTGCGGCGTTAATTCGAGCTGTTGCCGTAAGCTGACCTCATGTTTTATTTCTATCATAGCTTAAAATCCTCGCCAAGGTATATGCGTTTGGCCTTTTCACTCAGTGCTATCTCCTTGGGATCCCCTTCTTCTATAATTCTCCCGTTATTTATAATATAAGCCTTATCGCAAACATTCAAGGTTTCCCTTACATTATGATCGGATATTATGATACCGATGCCCTTTTCCCTCAGCGAAAAAAGGATTTCTCTCAGTTCATTGACCGCTATGGGATCGATACCGGCAAAGGGCTCATCCAGGAGCATGAAATCGGGTTTGGCTGCGAGCGCCCGTGAAACCTCTACACGCCTTCTTTCTCCGCCAGACAGGGAGTATCCCCTGTTATCTTTTATGTGCATGATATTCATGCTCTTCATTATTTCCTCGGTCTTTTCGTCGATGAGCTCCTGCGGCATATCCATGGACTCAAAAACGATCTTGATGTTGTCCTGCACCGAAAGTTTTCTGAATATCGAGGGTTCCTGGGGCAGGTAGGTAATGCCTTTCCTTGCCCGTATAAACATCTGATCTTTTGTTATATCTTCATCGTTTAAAAGGATCTTCCCTTTATCAGGTTTGTATATCCCGACAATCATATAGAATGTGGTTGATTTTCCGGCGCCGTTGGGACCGAGTAAGCCGATAATTTCACTGCTCTTTACCGAAAGGCTTACATCCGATACAACCTTTTTTTTGCCGAAGAACTTCATGAGTCCAATTATTTCAAGGTGTTTGTCCATGCAATATTCCTTCTGTTTGCGGATTGTAGAGTGATTTGGCACCTTCGACGAATATCCGGTCCGTACCAAGGTAAAACACTATTTTTGTTCCTTCTATTATATTTTTTGCCTGCCATATCCTCGGAGAGCCCGTTAAGGTGAGCAGCTTCTTCACATTGTCAAAGACTGCCTCGTCGCCGGTCGCTATCATATCTTTCTTCGTAATCTTGACATCACCAGTCGACACAATCATCGTTATGTTTTTATCTTTTGCATCATAGTATGCCGTGAGGGTGTCGCAGTACAGTACGACATCTCCCTGCTTTGCAACGACGTTGCCCTTGAATATAACGATATGGGTTTTAAGGTTCGCCTCGAGCTGAGTGGAAGTTATATCTATCGGTTTGGTTTGTTTACCCGGTTGCTGCACCTCTTCCATGAGAGAACCCGCATGTGCGGAGAGAACAACCATGAACGATACCGTGATGGCGAAGAGAAACAGAACGGACACTATGCAGGGCGCGGCCTTGCGGTAGATCTGCATATGCCCGCAGCGGTTATCCTCAAAATATCTTTGTATCCATAGTAAGAGCATGCTCATTTTAAACTCATATTGTATATCTTTGCATTGATATTGCCTTGTACCGTCATGATGTTTTTCTCAAGATTTATACTACCCTTATCTCCATGCAGTTGCAAATCTTTGCTGTATACCGTTATCGGGTCCCGAGAGATTATAAGCTTTTTTTCTATGAAATAGTCAATGCTGTCGCAGGTGAGCGTATAGGTGTTGTCCAGTACCGCATGGATGTTGTCAGCGAGTGTTACCTTGTGATTGCTTTCATCATAGTATCCCTTTTCAGACGATACCGAGAAAGTTTCACCGTTGGTCAGTATACCGTTCATAACCGGTTTTGTTATGATACCGGGGTGTGTACGATCGAAATACTCCGCCGATACTGCAGTGCCGTTGTAGAGGATCGCGTCTTGTTTCAGCTCGGTGTAGACAGGTGCGACGATGGTTATTTTTGGCTGCACGGGCGTTGTATTGTTTGCTTTCTGTGCCGTTGTCTTTGCGGTACATGATGCAAGAAGAAAAAAAGATACAGCGATGAAGCACCCGAATACCCGGCCGTTACAGCTCTGAAAATTCATTTGTGATTACCCTATCCTCATGTATGTATTTTATCACAACTCATAAAGATAAAGAACAACTTTCTATTGCACTCTTCCGGCGTCAGGCCTTTTGGCCCACCTTGAATGCATCCACACCCAGTCGGCAGGATGACGGCGTATGTGCTGCTCGATGGTATCGGTCATGGACTGGGTTAATGATACGACATCGTTCTCATAATTTGATGATTTTGAAGGAATAAGAGGGGTATGCAGTGTTATGACGTGATGCCGCGAATCAATCCTTGTTATGAATCCTGCAACAACACCTGCACCGGCTTTCAAGGCAAGGTCAGCCGCGCCCCGGGGTGTAAAGGCCGTATCTCCGAAGAAGTTGACAAAAACGCCCTGCACATCCGTGTCCTGATCTATCAGCATGCCGAGTATGGCATTGGATCGCAGCGCCCTGAGGATCTTTTTTCCCGAGCCCTGGCTGCCCCTGATGACCGGATGCACCTGGTGCCGTTCCCTTATATCATTCAGCAATTTGTCCATTTTCGGGTCGTATATCCCCTTTGCGACGACGTACGTTTCGTATCCTTTGCTGGCAAAGTACACCGGCATGAGCTCCCAGTTGCCGATATGCCCGGTAATCCAGAGAATACCTTTCCCCTTCGCCCGTGACTGTTCAAATGCTTCGAAGTTCTCGACCCGGATATAATCATCGATGTGTTTTGCGATGGTGTCCAGTTTCACGAGTTCCATGATGCTCCTGCCGAAACCTTCAAAGCTTTTTTTGATCTGCTGCCGTGCCCACAAACCGTCCTTGTCAGGAAAGGCTTTCAGAATATTGTTGATACCCTTGGTCCTCTCGCTTCTGAGGACAAAATAGGCGAGCTTGCCGAGTCCGGCGCCCAGCCATGAATCGAAGCCCAGGGGAAACAGCCGGAAAAAGAATATGATTGATTTCGTCCCGTAATAAACCAATGACCTTGCAAACCGCTGCCTGATTCTCATAATCCGTTACGTTCTTGAAATGTTACCACAGGGTTATTCATTATTATGATAGAGGTAAGCCCTTTGCCTGCATGATAAGTTCCACAACTTCCCTTACAGCACCATTACCGCCGCATTTTTTTGTAATATAGACGGATATGTTTTTTACGGCTTCTACGGCATCATGTACGGCTATGGGCACTCCGGTCTGTTTGAGTACACCGAGATCGGGTACATCATCCCCGATATATG
>JAKAHI010000110.1 GCA_021815065.1 bacterium
CTTTCCGACGCTGCGCTTTCCTTCAAAGAAGAGCTTACCCTGAGCTCTACTTGCACGGTGTTTGGAGAGTCCGAGGTCATATCCCTGCTGTCGCAGGGACAAAGTGTGCCTGACATATCGTGGGCCATCGTAAAGTCCATTGCAGACCGGCTTGTCTCGCTGGTGAAGCGGGTCGGTATTGAACAGGAAATCGCCATGAGCGGCGGTATGGCCAAGAACAAGGCGCTGGTTTCACGGCTGGAAGACCGGATCGGGTTCGATATTCTTGTTCCCGAAGAGCCCCAGATTATGGGTGCCTTCGGTGCAGCGGTCATAGCAAAGGGCTCGTAACCGGATTAAAAAGTCCCGCATGAAGCGCGCAAGCGCAGGGGTATGTGGCAAATGGATTAAAATGCAGGGGCGGTTTTCTCCGTGTCGTCCGTCCGAGCTGGTGGGATGCCGACCACGTGTTGTTTTTGGCGTCGTTCAATTATCATATCCTTGCCCCTCATTCTGCAGTTACCCGTAGAGAGTTCCCGAGAAGAAGACGATAGCAACTGCTGAATGCATCACCGCGTCGTGAATAACAGTACTCATACGGGATACTGAGATAAATTAACCGGAAAAATGCGTTTGAAAAATAAGGAAACTTCCTTATTGCATTTTTCGGGTTAAGCATGACAAGCCTGCTATTTTCGAATGTCGGTCAGCCTGTGAGGGTCTGTACCCCTCCCTCGCTCGAACACAATTACTTATTCGGATTTGTTGAAAGGGGATTTGATCAGGACACCCGGATTGAGTATCCAGCCGGGATCGAGATTGCTTTTCATTTCGTGCAGGACAGATAAGAAAAGCTGGGGGCTCTGTTTTTCGAACCATGGCCGGTGATCCCTGCCGACTGCATGGTGATGTGTTATTGGCCCGTGGTTGGCAATGATTGCATCCGATACAGCAGCCTTTATAGCGTCCCACTGAGCTAATTCCTCACCGCGTCTCCCGGGAGCAATCACCGTGTAGTAAATCACGGGGCCATCAGGGTAAAGATGGGTAAACCTCCACATGACAATCCCATTCCCGCACGTTTCTCTCACGGCTGTTTCTACGGTACCGATGATTTTTGTATGAAAGGTTTCGAGATTGTCCCATGTCGTCACTGTCTCAAACGTTTCCATGATGATACCGCACCGGACGAGGGTGTTCCTGATATAGGGTGCACGGAGAAAATTAGTCTTCCATTGCTCGCTTGTCTCCGGAGCTGCTGCTTCATTGCCTCTTCTCACCGAGACATCCGAAACATTCCAGCTCCCGCCGCCTTCCTTA
The DNA here is from genome assembly GCA_021815065.1 of bacterium. Taxonomy (GTDB): domain Bacteria; phylum JAMCPX01; class JAMCPX01; order JAMCPX01; family JAMCPX01; genus JAJYLM01. The sequence goes on from JAKAHI010000110.1 coordinate 1,300, forward strand.
CATATATCAAGGGCCCGGCTTAATTTCGGTTCCTGATCATGGTCATGGGATTCGAATCCGAGAAGCAGAACCGTGTCTGCACCGTTACCAATGCCCATGCTGAAGGATTCCATGGCCGAGATAAGTCTTGCGTTTGCCGGATGAAGCCCGGACTGGCTTATGCTGCGTGTTACTTCAAGAGCAGCCTTCTCGTCTGAGAATCTTACAACCGCCGATGATCTTATGGCAGGTATACTCTGGAGCCTCATAGTGGCTTCCGTTATGATTCCAAAGATGCCCTCTGATCCTATAAAGAAACGGTTGGCATCGGGCCCATCGCCTGCACTGGGAAGCTCTCGTGTCTCTATAATGCCTTTCGGTGTAATCAGTCTCAGGGACTGAACGAACTCGTCGATATGTGTATAGAGCGTGGCGAAATGTCCGCCTGCCCTCGTAGCTATCCATCCTCCGAGGGTTGAGAATTCAAAACTCTGTGGGAAATGACGTATTGTTAAGCCAAACGGCTTCAGCCCGGCTTCGAGTGCAGGCCCATATATACCGGCCTGTATACGCGCGGTCCGGGATCTGTTGTTTATTCGTATGATTTTATCGAAATTCATCATGTCGCAAGATATGGATCCTTTGTATTGATTTTCCCCGGTCGGCTCAACACCTCCAACGACACTTGAGCCGCCGCCGTAGGGTATGAGGGATATCTCCTTTTCAGCACAGAAATGCATAAGCGCAACGATATCTTCTTCGGTGGAAGGATACGCGACATAGTCCGGAGGATTATCGAAATTTCTGTTTATCGCCCGGACCATGTCCCGAAACGACTTCCCGTACGTATGGTTAGCCCTGTCGTATGTTTCACTCGTACAAAAAGATTTCAGATCGGAAGGAAGCGAAAATCTTGACGGACGCAGCGAGAGCTCTGACAATTGGGGAGGAGGGGTTTCATCAAGTGAATTGAGACCGAATGCAAGCTGTACCATCCTTTTGAATCCGGATATGTATGCGTCGGGAAGTATTTCATCCGATAACCCCCATCCCCAAAAATTTCGCAACCGTTGCTTCATCGAGCCACCTCTTATTATTTATACTGTGCGCTATCTATTTCTGCCGAGGTAACAATGATAAAGTAAGATATCGGGCTTGTAAAGTTATTGAAGAAAAGGGAAGGGGACAGACCTGTTGCTTTGAACTTAAACTTCAGCGTCATCCCTCTTAGAATAAGAGGGACTGAAGGGCGTTACCTCTCCCTGCCATTCCCGTCCCGCCACAGGCTGGATACCCACATGGGATGTGGGGCGAGGAAGATATGATTTTCCCCACATTGAATAGGAGCGCAGAAGTGTGTCATTGCGAGGAGCGAAGCGACGAAACAATCCCTCTGTAAACCTGCCTAATGTCAGGGGTGTAGCCCTGCCCCCAATTCTTTTCCCAATATTTTACCGCCTCGGTGAATAGGGACAGCTGCCCCTCATGTCCCCCATATGGATACTTGACTTATCCTTATGGATAGCATAGTATCCATACATGAACATGCACAAAGTCCTTGAATCTATTTATGGCAGCCCTGCAAAGGTCAACATCCTCAGGGTCCTTTTTAACTCACCCCAGCCCCTGAGCGGGAGGCAGGTAGGGGAGCTTTCGGGTCTTACCCACAGAGGTGCAATCCAGGCCATGGAATCGCTCGTTGCACTCGGTGCGGTAAAACAGCGGAAGGCCGGGAATTCCTACCAGTATTCCCTCTCGAAAGGAAATATCGTTGTCGAGAAGATTATTGTTCCCTGTATCAGAGCAGAGGCCGGATTATTCGACGATTTAAAAAAGGAGATCACGCATCATTTCGGGAAAGACACCATAAGTCTTGTCCTTTACGGCAGCCTTGCAACAGGCAAAGAAAAGAAGGGCAGCGACATAGACGTCATGGCTATCGTGAGAGATAAAAAGGGGAAAGAAAAGGTAAATGAAACTGCGGCATCTCAATTCCCTTATTTTAATGAAAGATTCAATGGCCTCTTGTCCCTCAATTGCTATACGCTGGCTGAAATGAAAAGTAAGAAAGGCTCGCCCTTGATTAAAGCTGTAATAAAAGAAGGAATAGTGCTCTGGGGCAAGCCTCTGACGGAATTGCTGAAATGACGAAGAAGAGAAAGACAAGGACCCACGATAAAAACCAGTATAGAGTCTTCCTTGCAAAGGCAAAGGACTTTGCATCAATGATGGACATGTCCCTTAAGGAAGGCAGTTGGAATTCAGCAGGACTGCAGGCTGTCCATACCGTAATTTCTGCCAGCGATGCTGTAATTGTATATTATGGAGGTGTAAGAAGCTCAGAACTTGACCACAGAGAAGTTATCGGGCTGTTCCAGGACATTATAGGAAAAGACGCCTCAACTGCGGTAAGGCATGTAACGATGGTTATCGCTAAAAAAAACCTTGTTGAGTATGAAGGAAGGCTTATTGCCCAGACAGAAGCGCGGGACATGGTAGAGCATGCGAAGAGATTTCTTGAATGGGTGATCGAGATGCTGCCAAAGGATGAATAAGTAACCCCCCTTTTATCCGTCTTCATTGTAGTTCTATCACAAAAAAACAGGACTGAATTACCCACGATATTCCGTATACTTAGACGCGAGAATAGACGCGAGATTTTTTTATTGGACGCGAGTAGACGCGAGAATTGGCATCCTTGCAGCCCGCCGAACCGCTTGTAGTAAGCGTCAGAAGTCTTTCATGCAGTTCTCTCCTGGAATTTATGCTTCATCTCAAGCTCTCGCGTCTAAAGAGGTGGAACGATTATTACCCTTATATTCCAATCAATTAGACGCAAGATTAGACGCGAGAATTTTATTTTGGACGCGAGAATAGACGCGAGAATTTACCCGGTTCTTCGTCATTCCCGTCCCGCCACAGTCTGGGTACCCACATGGGATGTGGGGCGAAGAAGATATGATTTTTCCGCTTTTTCACGTCGGACGAGGATAGTTTGTTATACCGAGCAATGCCCTGGTGAAATTCAACTTCGAGTAATGGCCGCTGCTCACCGCTGACAGCGGATGTCGGAAAACAGGAAAGGCTTCTTTATCAGGTTGTCTTATATCGGGCATCTCCGAAGCCGAGAATGGGATAGAAGATGAAAGCCAAAATCCAGAGTCCGAAACCAAACCCTACTCCTTTCCCGAATTTTTCAGCCACACCGAGAGAAACGACACCGGTGACGATCAGGTTTACCAGGGGGACAAAATATAAGATTAACCACCACCCGGGTTTGCCTGCGATCTTAAGGGTAACATATAAGTTATAGATCGGGATCAAACAAGCCCATCCAGGCTGTCCTGCCTTTTCAAAAACCTTCCACACGGCTGCAACCATAAGTACCATAAATACCAAACCACCAAGCCATAATGTCCCCATAGAACACCTCCTGGTAAAAGCTTACCGTTTTTATTTGACAGGTACAAGTATTAAAAAAACGAGAACGGGTGCCGGTTAATTGGGGAAAGCAGCAGGAGGCGGGGGATGAAGTTCATCCCGCACAAAATTTGTTTCCTTTGAGGGAAAAACAGGATAGATACGTGCCATGAAGGAAGGCACATGCCAGATCAAGTAATAGTATTTACGGACCTCGACGGTACGCTGCTTGATTATTATACCTACTCGTTTGAAGCATCCAAAGAAGGTATCGAGCTCCTGAGGAGTCATCGCGTCCCTCTGATATTTTGCACGAGTAAATCCTATGCCGAAGTCATCCACTTCAGGGAAGAAACGGGCAATACCTCTCCGTTCATCGTCGAGAACGGCGGGGCTATCTACCTGCCCCGGGAACAGGTTGAACAGTTTAAACCCTTTGTGCAGGCCGGCAGGCTGAAACAATCCGGTGACTATGCGGCACTGGAGCTCGGTGCCGATTACGCCACCCTGCGCCGGGTCTTTGAGCAGATGAAAAAGGCTTTCGGAAACAGCGTTACCGGGTTCGGAGACATGAGCGTCGAAGAGGTGTCCCGTTACCTCAACCTTGAACCACGGCTCGCAGCAATGGCTAAGGTCAGACGCCATGATGAGCCGTTCATCCTCAGAGACACGTCTCTTCTTGAGAGTATACAACAACTATCAAGGCAAAACGGGCTGAAGGTATATCCGGGTACGCGGTTCTACCATCTTATGGGAAACACGGACAAGGGTGAGGCAGTGAAGGAGCTTATGTTCCTCTACAAAAAAGTGTACGGTACCATCGTCTCGGCTGCCATAGGCGAAGGTAAAAATGACGAGCCCATGCTCAGACAGGTCGACGTCCCTTTTCTTGTAC
>JAKAHI010000111.1 GCA_021815065.1 bacterium
GTTGAATATTGAATTTCTTTCATTTTATCTGAGCATGGAGAACAGGACAAAAGAAAGCACATCACTGAGCCAGTGGAATACGACAGAGCCTGCTATGTTATCGTCCCTTTCTCTGAGCCAGCTAAAGACAAGGCCCGGGAAAAACACCGCAAGCCTTGCAATATCCGGCAAAACGATGAGGTGGCCTGCAGCAAACAGTGCATTGACCATCAAAAAAGACATCCCTGCCTTAGCACCAAACAGGTTGATAGTCCGCTTATCGCATTTGTGCAGTTCTGACTGTACATATCCCCTATAGAAAATCTCTTCGGGTATTGCGACCATTAAGAGCATGTTGAGAACAAATAGCAGTGTCTGCGGTTGACGGATGAACCCGGCTGTTGGGCATGACAGGCGAAGATTATAAACATACCTCATGTAAAGGTAAAAACCTGCAATGTAGAGCGGGAACAGTATGATGGCGGCGAGCAATGACCTGGCTATGGACTTCCCAAAACCCTTTTTACTTATGCCATAGACCCCGGGAATTTGTTTTTTTACAAACAATAAGGCGATGGGTATATAAAGGAAGACTACGGCAGCTATAACGCCGAGGTACGGCCTGGACAAAGCCAGCCTGCTTGCCGCAATCAGGACAAGCATTACCACAGCATAGATAATGTAGGGGGATTTACAAAGTTTCATTTAACCTCTCTCATAAACCCCCTTTGTCCCCCTTATCAGGGGGAAAGAAAGGACAAATTGCTTCGTCGCAAAATCGCTCCTCGCAATGACCGTATTTTATCCTATTTCTTTTCATCCATAGCCTCCTTTACCTTCATCAGAAACTGGAGCGCCTCAAGGGGTGTCATGTGGTCCGGATTTGCCGTTTTGAGCATCTCGAACAGCTTCGCATCATCAGGCTTGAACAACGCGTACTGCACTGCGTGCGACTGCGCGCCCTCTGCAAGCCGAGGCCTGCCGAGGCTGTCTATCTCGCCGTCCTGCAGTTTCTTGAGCAGTCTCTGTGCAAGGGCTATAACGTCCTTTGGCAGGCCTGCCATCTTAGCAACCTCGATACCGAAGCTCTCGCTTGAACCTCCTTCGACAAGCTTGCGTACAAAGATAAGCCTGCCCTGCCACTGCTTGACCGGTATGGACTGGTTTATGGCCTTGGGGTGGCTCTGACCGAACTCGATCAGCTCATGGTAATGCGTTGCAAACAGGGTCTTTGCACCTATGGTGTTCGCCAGATAATCGAGTACCGCCCATGCAATGCTGATGCCGTCGTACGTACTCGTACCCCTGCCTATCTCGTCAAGGATAATCAGGCTCCGGGCTGTAGCGCTGCTGAGGATATTTGCGGTTTCGGTCATCTCGACCATAAAGGTACTTTGCCCTTTAGCAAGATGATCCGACGCCCCTACCCGTGCAAAGATGCGGTCGATGATACCGAGCCGCGCAGAGGTTGCAGGCACAAAGCAGCCCATCTGTGCCATGAGCGCAATCAAGGCTGATTGCCGAATGATGGTGGATTTACCCGACATGTTCGGACCTGTGATGATGACGATCTGCCTGTCCGTGCTGTTTAGTGTAATGTCGTTGGGTATGAAGGCAGCTCCCTTCAGGTACTGCTCTATGACAGGGTGTCTGGCATCCTTCAATTCCACGATATCGCCGTCATCGACAAGGGGCTTGACATATTTGTTTCTCACCGAGATCTCCGCAAAATCCGACAGCACATCGACCGCGGCTATTGCGGACGCAGACATGAGTATGCGAGATGCATTTTTTGAGACCGTTTCGTTCAATGTACCCAGGTAACCGCCCTCGATACCCTTTATCTGCTCTTCGGAACTCAGCAGCCTGGTCTCCATTTCCTTGAGTTTTGGCGTAATAAACCGTTCACCGTTTGCAACGGTCTGCTTCCGTATATAATCCTCGGGCACAAGACGGAGGTTCGGCCTGGTTACCTCTATATAATATCCGAAAACACTTGTGTATCCTACCTTGAGCGACCCGATGCCTGTCCTCGTGCGCTCTTCCTGTTCGAACCGCCTGAGCCAGCCCCTGGTGTCTTTCACCAGCAGCTTTATCTCATCGAGCCGGGCATTGATACCCGCACGTACAAACCAGCCATGCTCGTTTTGCTCGTCGGACAGATCGATTGTAGCTGCGATCGAGGCCCGGACATCCATCAGCTCGTCCATGGACTCATACAGCCCGGCAAGCAGGGGTATGTCTTTGCGTATCATCTGTTTGACGTCTTTCATGGCATCAAGGGACAGGGCAAACCTTTGCAGGGATTGCGGGGTCAAGGTTATGTTGTGCGCCTTGGTAACAATCCTTTCTATATCGCCTACATCTTTCAACCTGCTCCTTAACTCCGCGCGTGCGACCGGCTCATTAAAAAAATATTCCACGACAGCATGCCGGGATACAACCTCCTGCGCGGATACACTCGGGAACCGGAGATAATGACGCAGCATACGTGCACCCATGGGCGTTATAGTTTTATCCATGACTCCGACGAGGCTTATCTTCTCCGAACCGTCTATTATGGAATTGAACAGCTCAAGGTTACGAATGGTTGCACTGTCCATATAGAGGTAGAGAGAGGGCAGCACCCTCTTTATGGTAATATTGCTGATAGGGGTTTTGGTGTCTTCCAGATACCGGAATAACGCGGCTGTCACGGACAACAGTATGCTGTTGTCCGTAATACCTGCACCGGTAAGCTGGCCGCCCCATATACCAAGGACCCTTTCCTGCAGAGTGTCCCATGCAAAATGCTGCTCGGTCACCGGGGTAAGAATAAAAGGGACCTCCGCGCCGAACAGGTTGATAATCCGGATCGGCAAGTGCTTGTCTTTATAGATTATCTCTTTCGGCATAAGCTTTTTTATCTCCGAGAATATCTGCTCGGGATCCATTGTTGACATCAAGAGCAGCTCTGAGGTGGACGGCTCGAAGAATGCGACACCGGAGCCTTCAGGCGAATCTTCAAGCACCGCAATATAATTCGTTTGATTGGATTCAAGCATGTCCGGATCATAGATAAGTCCCGGTGTTGCTACCCGTATGACATCCCGCTTCACGATACCCTTTGCCTTTGCAGGGTCCTCGAGCTGCTCACATATTGCAACCTTGAATCCCGCATCCAAAAGCTTTTTTATGTACGGCGCTGCAGCATGATACGGCACGCCGCACATGGGTACCGGGTCTTCGACGTCCTTGTGCCGTGATGTAAGGGTCAGGTCAAGGACGGGTGCTGCGGTAACCGCGTCCTCGAAAAACATCTCGTAAAAATCACCGAGCCGGTAAAAAAGGATCGCATCCTTATACCTGGATTTTATTTCGAGGTACTGCTGGACTAAAGGAGTCGGGGGTTTAGCCATGGTTATCCGCCAGATTGTAACATTTACCCCTCTTTTTTAAAGAGGGGATAGGGGAGATTACATATTATCATATATTTTTTGAATTACCGGCTTGAAATTTTCGAATACTTCTCTATCAGAAAATCTAAGTACTTTAAATCCGTTCTTATACATAAATTCATCCCTTTGTTTATCTTTTATCGTGTTTTCTTCTGTATAATGCTGCCCTCCATCAACTTCAACAATTAATTTTGCTTTAGGACAGTAAAAGTCTACAATATAATTACCTATAATTCTTTGTCTATAGAACTGCAGGCCTTTAAATTGTTTCCCCCTCAGTTTTGACCACAAATGTTTCTCGGCATCTGTCATATTTTTCCTTAATACACGGGAAACCTGTTTCAGTTTTGTGTTGTAAATGAGTATGTTAGTAATCCCCCTTACTCCCCCTTTAAAAAAGGGGGAAACAAATGGTACCTTAAAAGGTATAGAAATTAAAGAACACGATTTACTCTGTTTTTAAAACCTTCTGCTCTTTCCCATCTAAGCCTTTTCGCGGTAATCACAGTCCTTGTTCGGACATGCGATCACGACCCCGTCTTTCTGGGTGTACTTCTCTATAAGATACTTTGATCCGCATTTGGGGCACGCCTTGTTTACCGGTTTATTCCAGGATACAAAATGACACTTCGGATAATTGGTACATCCATAAAAAAGCCTTCCCTTTTTCGTCGAGCGCTCTGCGACAGCACCGCCGCACTCGGGACAGTTGACATCGATGGCATAGGACTTCGTGTTTTTGCATTTCGGGTAGTTCTCGCACGCAAGGAACCGTGCGCCCGACCTGGTACGCTTTATCAGCATGGAACCGCCGCATAATTCGCATTTCAAATCCGACTTCTCGTTCTCGATCACGGTTATCGCGCCGTTCTCGTCCTTTTTGAAGTTTTTCGTATTTTTGCATTCCGGATAATTCGAACACGCGAGGAACATGCCGTTGCGTCCCCACTTTATAACCATGGGCGACCCGCATTTTTCGCATTTGATGTCTGTTTTTTCTTCGGTTGCCTTCATGTTTTTCATCTGTTTTCCGGCCTTGACGAGCAGTTGTGCGAATGTCTTGTAGAACGCCTTGAGCAGTTCGATATAGTTGGTATTGCCCTCTTCCACGTTGTCCAGCTTGTCCTCCATATCCGCAGTAAACCCTATATCCATGATCTGCGGGAAATTCTTTATCAGCATCTCGGTAACAATATTACCGAGCTCCGTGGGCTTAAACCTCCCCTCGTCTTTAACGACATACCCCCTTTGCTGGATGGTGAAGAGTATTGTTGCATACGTGGAAGGCCTGCCGATGCCTTTTTCCTCGAGTTCTTTTACCAGGGATGCCTCGGTATACCGCGGAGGCGGTTCCGTAAAATGCTGATGCGGTGCGACGTCTTTTAACTGCAGGGGATCGTTATTGTTCAGTGCCGGCAGCAGTGACTCTTCCCTCTGCTCTTCGTAGACCCTGAGATATCCGTCGAACAGGAGCGTCGATCCCGTTGCCCTGAATAAAAACCTGCCGCCCTTAATCTGCACAACCATCTGCCGGAACACCGCAGGCGTCATCTGGCTTGCCACAAACCGTTCCCAGATCAACCGGTACAGGGCATATTCCTGTTCCGAAAGATATTTTTTTACTTTGTCCGGCGGTAGATCGAACCGAGTCGGCCTGACGGCCTCGTGAGCATCCTGTGCTGATTTTTTGTTTTTATACACATTCGGAGACTGGGGCAGATAGTCTTTTCCGTATGCGGTGTTTATATATGCCCGGACGTTCGACAACGCCTCGTCCGCTATCCTGACCGAGTCTGTCCGCATGTAGGTTATCAGCGCGGTGTGGCCTTCCTTGCCGAGCTCGATGCCCTCGTACAGCTTCTGCGCTATCTTCATGGTCCTGTCGGCCGTAAACCTGAGCCGTTTGATGGATTCCTGCTGAAGCGTGCTGGTGATGAACGGCGGCACAGGGTAGGACTTCCTTTCCTTTTGTTCTATGCCGGCAACGCTATAATTTTGTTTTTTTATTTCTTGTGCAAGGGTTTGTGCCGTATCGCCGTTATTTATATCCACTGTCTTGCCGTCGACAGCGGCGAGCTTCGTCTCGAAAACGTCCTTACCCGGTGTTATAAATGAACCTTCTATTGACCAGTACTCCTGCGGAACGAATGCCTCCCGCTCTTTTTCACGGTC
>JAKAHI010000112.1 GCA_021815065.1 bacterium
TTCTGGAAAACAAAGATATCGATATTGTAGTCATCGGAGAAGGGGAGATTACATTCAAGGAATTAATCGATAACTTGGATAAAGATCAGGGGATAGATAACGTAAATGGTATCGGGTATCGGAAAGGTAACGATATTATGCTTACACCCCAAAGGGAGTATATAGATAATCTTGATCGGCTGCCTTTCCCTGCATGGGATTTAATAGAACTTCATAAGTATGCTCACACAAAGAGTATGAGTACACCAATGTTTCGATCAAGTTTTCGTTCATACATGGTAATGCTGACATCCCGGGGATGCCCATTCAGATGTACGTATTGCCATAACATTTTCGGCAAAAAATTCAGAGCAAGGTCTGTTGAGAATGTGCTGCAAGAGCTGAAACAGCTTATTGAAACTTATCATTTAAACGATTTTGAAATCATTGATGACATATCCAATTTTGACAGAGAAAGAATAAAATCTATATTCTCCGGGATCATAGAGAAGGACTGGAAGATAAGCGTTTCTTTCCCGAATGGCGTTAGAACAGACATGCTCGATGAAGAGATTATAGACCTTATGAGGAAAGCGGGAACAAACGAAATGTCAATAGCAGTTGAAACAGTATCGCCGAGATTGCAGAAAATGATAAAAAAGAACCTTAATCTGGATAAGGTAAAGACGATGATAGACTATGCCGCCGCTAAAGGCATCTTTTTAAGGGGATTCTTTATGCTCGGTTTTCCGACAGAAACAGAGGAAGAAGTGAAAGCCACAATAGATTTCGCATGTAAATCAAAGCTGCATACGGCATTATTTTTTGTTGTGAATATGTTCAAAGGTACGGAGATCTATAATCAAGCTCAAGAATCGGGAGTAGAAATACCGGAGCTTAACCTGGAAGACTTTGACTACCATGCAATGCCATTTAATGTAAGTGCAATGCCGGATAAGCGTTTGCACAGGCTTTATTCGGGTGCTTATGTAAGATTTTATTTCAACCCTGTGAGGATATTCATGATTTTAAAGAATAGGAATGTACTTCGTGTTATTTTGTACAATTTAACTAATTTACTTCCGACAATTTCATCAACGGTCCTGAGTATCTTATTCCCGTTGAAAGGTAACAGACAAACAGAATTGGGAAGAGTAGGTAATTCGGATACCCCAACAGCCGCCCGATTTCCTTTTCTGCAATCTATTAAAAAAAGAGCAAGTAGGTCTAAGGTAGTTTAAAAAAACAGTTTCTATTTTCACTTGTTAGCCAAATATTCGTTTACATTTCTTCTGATTGTTTTGTGAGGGTAAGCAATATGATTCTTTTCTTATTTATTTTATTAAATTCAAAATTTGCCGGTTCAAGAACTAACCGCTGGTTACCTTTTGGTGTGAACAGGTTCTTCAGTAATACATAGAAATAATAGGGCAGGTCATTCCATGTAGTCTTTGTCTTCAAGATGCGGAATATCCTGATCGGGTTAAAGTAGAATCTCATCCATGCTGTGGTATAAAGCCGATGAAGCCTCTTGTCATGTACAGTGCTCGCATTGAAGGGCATCGCATGGTAATCAAAGTCTTCAGGTTTTATATAGGAAGGCATTTTACCGGTTTGTTCCACCTGCTTTGATAGCTCTGTCCCTCCAAACGGGTTTACAAGAAAGAAGAGAGCTCCATGCATGCGGGATCGACACGCAAAATCTATAGTAGCCTTCAATTCTTGCTCTGTTTCCGTCGGGAAGCCGAGCATAAAAAAGCCGCGAACATACATGCCTTCATCAACGCAAACGTCAATGACATGCTTGACCTTATCGAGATTTAGATTTTTCTTTACCATCTTTTGCAATCTTGGAGTTGCTGTCTCAACGGCTATGGAAACCTCTGCTGTTCCTGCCTGTCTCATCAGGTGTACAGATTCTTCATCGAGGAGATCCGTTCGTACACCATTAGGAAAGGACAGGGTGACTTTCCAGCCCTTGTCGATGATGCCGCGCATGATTCGTTTGAACCGCTCCCGGTCGAAATTCGATATATCGTCGATGATCTCAAAATCATTTATATGGTACTGTTCAATCAATATCCTCATTTCTTCGAGTACATTCTCAACAGAGCGAGCCCTGAACGTTTTGCCCATGATATTGTGGCAATAGGTGCATTGGAAAGGGCAACCGCGGGATGTTAAAAGCACCATATAGGGGCCATATCCTATGATGCTCATACTTGCAGTCTCAGCATATTTCCCCAGTTCGATAAGATCCCATGATGGAAAGGGCATGATATCCAGATGCTCTATAGAGTTTCTTTGATGGGTCAATATAATATCATTATCTCTTCTGTAGCCGATACCATGAACACTTTCTATGCCCGCTCCTTTATCCAGATTATCAAGCAGTTCTTTGAATGTGATCTCTCCTTCTCCGATTATCACAATATCAATATCTTTGTTCTTCAAGACCTCTTTAGGTACGGATGTCGCATGAGGTCCTCCGGCTATTACGGGAATGTCAGCAGCCATCTTGATGAAATGTGCGATCTGATACAGGGCAGGAGCTTCGAGGGTAAGGGCACTGATACCGACAATATCAGGCTCAAATTCACTGATAATACGGTAAATATCTTTCAGCGGCTCTTTGTAAAACCGTATGTCAAAGATTCTGACCTCATCCCCTCGTGTCGCTTTCATATACGATGCGATGTACATTAATCCAAGGGGCGGTGTTATACCGATGGCCCGTGTGTTGAGATTGCCGCTTTTGATGAGAAGTATCTTCATTTTGTCTTTATAAAAGCACAAACCTGTATTTTTTACCATAGGATTTTATTTTCTTATTGTAAAAAAGTATTGTTATGCTTAAATAAAAGTAACTATGAAAGTTCTCTTGATCAAAAGCAGCAACCTTAAAGCGAGATCGAAAGGCACAACCCCGCCTCTCGGGCTTATGTATATTGCATCATACATAAGGCAGACGAGGCATGATGAAGTGAAAATTATCGACACAAGACTCTATAAAGAACCTCTGAAAGAAGTATATAATACCATACTTAAATTCCAGCCTGACATCGTGGGTATTGGAGCTCTTACCTTTGAGGCTCAGGCAATGTACCACATTGCGCACTTGGTAAAACAACTTACGGATATTCCGGTCGTCGTTGGCGGACCGCACCCGACATCTGTGCCGCAGGAGGTTATGAACAATCAAGATATAGATGTTGCAGTTATAGGCGAAGGGGAGATTACGTTTAAAGAGTTGCAGGATGCCTTGGAAGCAGGCAGAGATTTAACCACGATAGATGGTATAGTTTATAGAGATCATGATATGGTCAAGATCAATAAATCCCGGGCATATATAGATAACCTCGATGAACTGCCGTTCCCGGCTTGGGATAGTGCAGAGCTCGAAAAATATGTAAATATATACAGCATAAACGGCATCAGGTTTCGTCCCTACATGGTCCTTCAGACATCAAGAGGATGCCCGTTCCATTGTACGTACTGCCACAATATCTTCGGTAAAACATTCAGAGCCCGGTCTGCAGAAAATGTCCTTGCCGAAATGGAGATACTCGTTAAAGACTATGGCATCCATGACTTCATATTTTTAGACGATATTCCGAATCTTGAAAAAGATCGGATAAAAGCCATATTGCTGGGCATGATTACCAGAAACTGGAAAACGAACCTTTATTTCACTAACGGCGTGCGGGCGGATATGCTTGATGAAGAGATAGTTCATTTGATGAAAAAGGCAGGAACTGTGGAAATCGCTGTTGCTGTAGAAACCGTGTCCCCGAGACTACAAAAGATGGTGAAGAAGAACCTCAACCTTGAGAAGGTGGCACGAATGATCGACATTTGTGTCGACAGCGGGATGTTCGTAATCGGGTTCTTTATGCTCGGTTTCCCGACAGAAACTGAAGAGGAGCTCAGGGCTACCGTTGATTTTGCATGCAAATCAAGGATGCACCAGGCACTTTTTTTCCTCGTCAATCCCTTCGGTGATACCGAGCTTGCACGGCAGATAGCATCGACGGGAAAGATGCCGGCAAATCTCAAGCCGGAAGATTTTGATTATCATTCGATCCCTTTCAATGCCAGCAGCATGCCGGATAAAACACTCCATAGGATTTATTCAATGGCATGGATACGGTTTTATTTTAACCCTGTCAGGATTGTACGGATTTTAAAAGCGAGAAAACTATGGATGGATCTTCCTTACATGTTCGGATTGCTAATAAAAGACATGTTTGCGGGAAAGGGAAACAAGAAGCAGACCTTTAAACCGGTAGATGTGGCGTTGCTCAAGGAAGCCCGTGAAAGACATCAGGGTCATATTGTCAACCCGTCATTTAACAAATTGACTTCCTCTCCTTTGAGGAGAGGACAAAGATGAGGCCTTCTTAAAGAGGACGAGACCTCATCCCTGCCTTCCCCTAAAAGGGGGAAGGGGCTGAAATCTTCCAGAAGAATCGGTAAGAAGATCTTGTAAGGGCCGTTCATGAAAATACCCTCTTTAACTTTGCAAACAGCTTCTTCATACCGCTGATAGAGCTAAAATGCCTGGCCATATATACAAAGGATGAAAGCCTTACGTATACATAAAAGAACCCCATGATCCGTATTAACCTAAGCTGGCGGTTTGAAAGGGTAACATCGTTAAATGCCCGCCTGTTGTAATAATCAAAATGAGAAAAATCTTTTTCTATTGCATACTCTTTCTTGTTCGACATAAATTCGTAGAGATCCGTTCCCGGCAGAGGCTGGGTAAGATTAAATGTTACCTCATCAGATTTAATCTCTTTTGCAAATCTAACGGTAGAGATTACTTCCTGTCTTGTCTCACCCGGCGCGCCGAGCATAAAAAACACCAGTGTTTTTACACCGACATTGTGTGCCATGCCGACAAGCTTCCTTACCTGTTCGGGGACAATGCCTTTTTTATAGACATCGCTCAATATCCTGATCGTGCCGGATTCTCCTCCTATCTGTATCTTCTTCAGTCCTGCCTTGTGCATGCGCAAGAGAAGCTCCCTGTCAATCGTGTCCGCCCTTGTGTTGCATCCCCAGATAAGACCTGTATCCGCCTTTAGTAGCAGATCCGTAAACTTAATGACCCATTTTTTATCTATCGTAAGCGTGTCATCCTGAAAGATAAATGCTTGGATACCGAGCGTTTCCTTTAAGGATAGGATCTCATCCACGACGTTCTGCGGTGACCGGTATCTGAGCCTGGTACCGAACAACCTCCTCAAGGTGGGCTGGCAGTATGTGCAATGAAAGGGACATCCTCTGCTCCCAATAATGTTCGTTCCCTTTTTATAGCCCTCGGTAACATCCATAAAATGCCAGTACTGCATGTATCGCTCATTCTCTATAAATGAGCGGTCAGGAAAGGGGATTGCATCGAGGTTTTGCGATAAGTTAAGTTCGTTTGACTTATATATGTCCGAACCATTTTTAACCCACGCGCCCTTAACGGGTTTTAAATCGGGCAGGTTCTTTATAATCTCCAGGGAAGCAAGCTCACCTTCGCCAATGACAAGGGCATCCACATAGGGTATCACCGTTTCGGGTAGTATCGTTGTATGGGGTCCGCCTGCAATC
>JAKAHI010000113.1 GCA_021815065.1 bacterium
CCCTCGGCAAAGCTTGCCATGAAGGCGGACAAGGCGGGTGTTGATTTTATCGTGGCCGAAGGCATAGAGGCCGGAGGACATGACAGCCCCCTCGGCATAACGACGATGGTGCTTATACCGCAGGTCGTCGATGCGGTTCACGTCCCGGTCGTAGCTGCGGGCGGTATAGCGGACTACCGGGGGTTTGTTGCTGCGCGGGCACTGGGAGCAGAAGGTATCCAGATGGGAACACGGTTTGTTGCAGCGCACGAGGCGCCCGTTCATAAGGCTTTCAAGCAGGCAATCGTGGATGCCGGGGACGATGCGACCGTGCTGACCGGCATGTCCATAGGCAGGCCGGTGCGGGTGATCAGGAACAAGCTTGCCGAACAGGTCCTCGAGCTGGAGAAAAAAGGTATAAGCGAGATGGAGATCTTATCCTTTATCGGCCCGGGCAGGAGTAAGGCGGCATCCATCGACGGGGATGTCGAGACGGGCTCGGTCATGAGCGGCGAGATCGCGGGACTTATAACCTCGATACGGACGGTAAGCGAGATTGTGAGCGGGATGATTCAAGGCGCACAGACACTCGTAAAGGCTCTGAACGGTTAAGCCAAAAAAAGAGGTTGGAATAGATATATGACCTATACAGATCAAAAAAGTTGTCTTACCTGTGCATGGAGAGAGACCTGCCAGAAGAGGTTTGCCTCGGCAGAAGACCTCGGCTCAAGGTGTCCGGAATATACCTTTGATGTCAGATTGAAGAAACATGGTCCGGCGGATACACCGGATGAGACCGGCGGATTAACGCATGAACAAAAAAAGTAGGCGGATCGCATGCTTGAGCGGGAATGCGGCACCCTCCCACTGCAGTCTTTCTTGAAAATATGATAGATTTACTCCTGAAACTTATCAATGATGCTGCAACCGCATATGCGGGTCCCGGTATCCAGGTACCCATGCCGGGTATCGTCGTTCCGCCGAATGAAAACCAGGGTGATTTTTCAACCGGTATTGCGTTCAATCTCGCTCCCCTGATAAAAAGGCCGCCCCACGAAATTGCAGCCGGGATCGCAAAAAATATGGAAGGCAAAACCGCGGACATGATTGCCGGGATAGATGTTGTGAAGCCGGGGTATATCAACCTTTTTATGCAGCAGGCGTTCTGGCATGATGCCCTGGCCTCTGTAGTGCAAAAAGGTGCTGATTACGGCAAGGGCGATGCCGGCAAAGGACAGAAGGTTTTGATGGAATACATCAGTGCAAACCCGACAGGCCCCATCCATGTGGGGCACGGCAGGGGCGCTGTTATCGGCGATGTGCTTGCGCGAATTTTATCCGCTCAGGGATACAAGGTTACCAGGGAATATTACATCAACGATGCGGGAAACCAGGTTTTGTCTCTCGGTTATTCGGTGTTGAACGAATACTGCAAGAGCAGGAAGATCGATATCCCGGTCTCCCGGCAGGGAGAATATCAGGGGGCGTATATCCACGACATCAGCACTGCACTCGAGTCAGAGTTCTCTCCTGCCGATATAAACGAGGAGCATATCCAGCGCATAACAGAGTTCTCGGTCAACAGTATACTCGATGAAATAAAAGAGGTACTCGGAAATTTCGATGTCGGGTTCGACCATTGGTTCAGTGAAAAACAACTGTATCAGGACGGCAGTATATCCCGCGTTATCGGGGAGCTCGAGAAACGGAATGCGGTCAAACAGGAGGATGGGGCGACGTGGTTCTTATCCACGCTGTACGGGGACGAAAAGGACAGGGTGTTGAAGAAGCAGTCCGGAGAGCTGACCTACTTCGCATCGGACATAGCGTACCACGAGAACAAGTATACCAGGGGCTATGACCTGCTCATCAACATCTGGGGTGCGGACCATCACGGTTACCTGCCGAGGGTCAAAGCCGCCATGAGCGCACTCGGTTATGACGCCGGAAAGCTCGCGGTGATGTTCGTTCAGATGGTCAGGCTGATGCGGGGAGATAAGCCTGTCGCCATGTCGAAAAGGGCAGGGGAGTATGTAACGCTCAAGGAACTGGTAGACGAAGCCGGTTCCGATGCCGTACGGTTTTTCTTTCTGCAGCGCAGCCATGAAAGCCAGCTCGTTTTCGACATAGAGCTTGCCAAAAAACAGTCCCAGGAAAATCCCGTTTACTATGTCCAGTACGCGCATGCGAGGATCGTAAGCATATTCGGCTTTGCACAAACGAAAGGCTGGCATACGGATGTGTTGAAACAGAACCGGAATTATGCATTCAGTGGACAGGAAAAGAGATTGCTGTCGCAGTGCCTGTTATACCCAGGTCTTGTCAAAGAGATTGCCGTCAGGAGAGAACCTCACCGGTTGACGCATTATCTCGTTGACCTTGTCGGAATACTGCATAAATATTATACCGACACAAGGGTCGTTGACAGCGATGCGGATACGGAGCAGCGGCTTTTGTTGATGAAAACGGTAAAAATTGTTTTAAAGAATGCGCTGGATCTTCTGGGCATACATGCCCCGGAGAAAATGTAGGCAGAGGAACAAAGGATTGCGCTGGAAAGGGATGGAATTCCCTTCAAAGAGGAAGAGGAGGCAATTATGAGAGATATGGAAAGGATAAAACCAAAGTACAATGTAACCTTGGACAACAAGCAGATTGTAATGTTGATCATTTCATCCATTGTAATACTGGTTCTTGTATTTATTATAGGCTTTGTGCTGGGCAAGAACACCGGGATTAAGGAATCCCAGCTCGCTGCGGCATCCTCCCAGGGGAACATGCCGCAGAATGCTGTGGTCTTTACCCAGCAGACTATGCAGTCCGGACAGGGTGTAACACAGCCCTCGGAAGGGGGGCAGCAGGTTACCGGGGAAACGCAGGGACCCGCCGGTGCCGTTACCCGGACGACCGCGGGCACAAGCCATACGGAGTTGACGTTTTACAAGTCCCTGACGAACAGCGGGAAACAAAATAAGACAGAGAAGAAACAGGTTAAAAAGACAGAGAAAAAAATAATTGAGAAGAAGAAAACAGTCCGGGCAGAAAGAGGGAAATTCAGCATCCAATGCGGTGCATTCAGAGAGAAATCGCAGGCAGAGCGGCTGGGTTCGGAACTCAAAAAGAAGTACGGGTTGAGTTCATGGATAGAACCGATCGCCGGTCAGGGCGAAAGGCTGTTCAGGGTCAAGATCGGGCATTTCGAAACGAGAGAACAGGCGCAGTCGTACCAGAAACAGAGGCTTTTACCGAAGGGCCTGAGGAACTGTGTCATAACGGTAGACAAATAGAAGGAGACAGCATGGAATTTCTTGGCGGATTAAAAAGGACGTGTTACTGCGGAGAGATCGCTGCGGCACACAGCGGAAAGGAAGTTGTGCTGATGGGCTGGGTTCACCGGAGGAGGGACCACGGCGGACTCATATTCGCGGACCTCAGGGACAGGGAAGGTATCGTTCAGGTTGTCTTCAACCCGGAGACGGACAAATCTGCGTATGAGAAGGCAAAGCTTATCAAGCCCGAATATGTAATTTTGGTAAAGGGCAGCGTGCGGGAGCGGCCTCAGGGCACCGAAAACAAGGAAATAAAGACAGGCCTGTTCGAAGTCGAGGTCACGGAGCTCCGCATTCTGAACGAAGCCAAGACCCCTCCGTTTCCTGTTGCCCAGGAAAAGGTGGATGTCGATGAAACGACGAGACTCCAGTATAGGTACATAGACCTGAGAAGAGAGAAGATGCGGTCCAATTTGATCATACGCCATAAAATTACCAACCTTGTCAGAGAATTCCTGAATGCCGAAGGCTTTATCGATGTCGAAACCCCGATCCTGACCAAGAGTACGCCTGAGGGTGCGCGGGACTTCCTTGTGCCGAGCAGGCTGAATGCCGGTAAGTTCTATGCACTGCCGCAGTCCCCGCAGTTGTTCAAACAACTGCTCATGGTATCCGGCTTCGATCGCTATTTTCAGATCGCACGGTGCTTCAGGGATGAGGATCTGAGAGCAGACCGGCAGCCGGAATTCACCCAGATCGATATTGAGATGTCATTTATCGAGATGGAAGACCTCATGGGGATCATGGAGCGGCTGTTCGTCAGGATCTTTAAAACGTTCAAGGGTTTTGAGCCGGTGCGTCCCTTTTACCGGTTATCGTACGACGAATCCATGCGGCGGTTCGGCAACGACAAGCCGGACATGAGGTTCGGTATGGAGCTTGTGGAACTGACTGAAGTTTTCAAAAATACCGGGTTTAATGTTTTTAAGCAGGCAGTAACCGGCAAAGGACTTATCAAGGGCGTTAAAGCCGGACAGGACTTTTCCAGGAAGGACATAGAAGAGCTTGAGCTGTTCGTCAAACAGTATCAGGCAAAAGGCCTCGTATGGCTGAAAATGAAAGACGGCATACTTTCGTCTCAGGTCGACAAGTTCCTGTCCGAAGAAGAAAAGAACAGCCTGAAACAGCTGTTCGGCATGAATAACGGAGACACGGCCTTCGTGGTCGCAGATACTTCCGTCAAGGTCGTCAATGATGCGATGTCCAATCTCAGGCTGCACCTCGGAAGGAAGCTCAATCTCATAAAGGACGATGATTATAAATTGTTATGGGTAACCGGCTTCCCTGCTTTTGAGTACAACGAAGATGAAAAACGCTACGACTCCGTCCACCATCCTTTTACCTCGCCAAGAGACGAAGACATTCCGATACTTGAACAATCGCCGCTCAAGGTCAGATCGAAGGCTTATGACCTTGTGCTCAACGGCACAGAGGTCGGCGGAGGGAGCATCCGTATCCACAACAGTGAAGTCCAGTCTAAAGTGTTCAGGCTGCTCAACATATCGGACGAATCTGCGCGTGCCAAATTCGGTTTCCTGCTCGATGCACTCCAGTACGGGGCACCGCCGCACGGCGGCATAGCATTCGGTCTTGACCGGCTTGTCATGATCCTGACCGGTTCCGAATCGATACGGGACGTCATACCGTTCCCCAAGACACAGAAAGGTACCTGTCCGCTGACGGACGCACCGTCGGATGTTGACGATAAGCAGCTGAAGGAATTATTTATCAAGAAAAACGTTAAGGCTTAGGAGGAGAAATGCCGGAAAATACCGTATCACACGCAAACCCAGATACCATCTACGATAAAATAGGTGTTGCTACCATTATCCTGTCGTTCCTTGTTATCCCGCTCTTGAAATTCGGCAACGAGTTTATATGGATAAAGACGACGGTCCTGATAGCAGTTACCATGATCCTTACCTTCCTCTGGCTGATAAGGGCCGTTGACAGGCGGGAACTTGTCTTTCCGAAGACATCGCTGTGGCTGCCGATGCTTATCATGATCGGGATTGTGTTCGTGCATCTCGTTCACGTAACGGACATCTGGAGAGCGGTGGATATGATGATAAGGCTCGGTGCAAACATTTTCTTCTGGTTCTTCACCCTGCTGTACGTGAGAAAGAAGAGCCATATGAAATGGATCATTATCGCAATGGCCATATCCGTGTTCATCGTATCCATGTACGGGATCATGCAGTTCTACGAGATCCTGCCGTGTCCGTACGATATATACGGCGAGAAGGACCCGTCGTC
>JAKAHI010000114.1 GCA_021815065.1 bacterium
GGTCCTGCCCTGTCCGTCGGTAAGCCTGCCGTCGTCCAGTATCTGGAGCAGGGTATTGAACACGTCGTTATGCGCCTTTTCTATCTCGTCGAACAGGATAACGCTGAACGGCTTGCGCCGCACCGCCTCGGTAAGCTGACCGCCCTCCTCATATCCCACATAGCCCGGTGGAGCACCGATGAGCCGCGCAACGGTATGCTTCTCCATATACTCGGACATGTCGAGCCGTATCATGTTGCTCTCGTTATCGAACAGGGCCTCTGCAATGGCACGCGCAAGCTCGGTTTTGCCCACGCCTGTAGGACCAAGGAATATAAAACTGCCAATCGGCCTGTTGGGATCTTTTATACCCGAACGTGCACGGATGATCGCATCGGTAACCACGGTTACCGCCTCGTTCTGTCCGACAACACGCTTGTGAAGGATTTCGTCAAGGTGAATAAGCTTCCGGGACTCGCCCTCCATCAGCTTTGAAACGGGTATGCCGGTCCAGCGGCTTACGACCTGTGCGATGTCTTCATCGTCA
The DNA here is from genome assembly GCA_021815065.1 of bacterium. GTDB lineage: Bacteria > JAMCPX01 > JAMCPX01 > JAMCPX01 > JAMCPX01 > JAJYLM01. The sequence goes on from JAKAHI010000114.1 coordinate 527, forward strand.
ACCTCTTCTTTCAGCAGTCTGCTGCCGCCTTCTTCCATCTTTTTGCCCAGCTTCGCATACTCTTTTTCAAGACCGGGTAATTTCCCGTACTTCAATTCAGCGACCTTATTGAGATCGTACGCGCGTTCGGTTTTTTCTATATCGCTCTTTATCTTCTCAATCTCTTCCCGGATCTTTCTTACTTCGCTTATGGTGGATTTTTCGGTCTGCCACCGTGCTTTCAGCACATCCCCCTTTGATTTGAGCTCGGACAACTCCCTTTCAAGCTTTGCAAGCCTTTCTTTCGATGCGGGGTCAACCTCTTTCTTTAATGCCTGCCGTTCGATCTCAAGCTGCAATATTTTTCTCGTTATCTCGTCCAGTTCAACGGGCATGCTGTCTATTTCTGTCCTTAATTTTGCGGCTGCCTCATCGACAAGGTCTATCGCTTTATCGGGCAGGAACCTGTCGGATATGTACCTGTTACTCAGGACCGCTGCAGCAACCAGTGCAGAATCCTTGATCCTGACACCGTGGTGCAATTCATAACGTTCTTTAAGCCCCCTGAGGATCGAAACCGTATCTTCCACGGTCGGTTGATCGACCATGACCGGCTGGAACCTCCGCTCGAGTGCTGCGTCCTTTTCTATGTATTTTTTGTACTCGTTGAGCGTTGTTGCACCGATACAGTGAAGCTCTCCCCGGGCAAGCATGGGTTTCAGGAGATTGCTCGCATCCATTGCTCCCTCTGCAGCACCAGCCCCTACGACCGTGTGCAGTTCGTCAATGAACAAGAGCACTTCGCCCCTGGATTCCAGGATCTCTTTCAGTACCGCCTTCAATCGTTCCTCAAACTCGCCCCTGTATTTCGCACCCGCAACCAGTGCACCCATGTCAAGGGCCACAAGCTTTTTATTTTTCAGGCTCTCCGGTACATCGCCCTTGATAATCCTCTGTGCCAGGCCTTCAACGATTGCCGTTTTTCCTACACCGGGCTCACCGATAAGAACAGGGTTGTTTTTTGTCCTGCGGGAAAGGATCTGGACTGTCCTGCGGATCTCTTCGTCCCTGCCGATCACAGGGTCCAGCTTGTCCTGCGCAGCGGCTTTTGTAAGGTCCCTGCCATATTTTTCCAGCGCTTCGTACGTGGATTCGGGAGTCTGTGATGTTACCCGCTGTCCGCCCCGTATGGCTGCAAGGGCTTTCATGACCCCGTCTTTTTTTATTCCGTGATCAAGCAATATCCTGCCGAGCGCCCCGGTGCTTCCTTCGCCAAGCATGGCCAGTAAAATATGCTCCACGCTGATGAACTCGTCCTTCATGTTCTGCGCTTCCTGAGAAGCCCGATCCAGGGTACTGTTCAGCCGCGAAGTAATGTAGAGTTGATCGACAGCACCGGCTGGGCCCGAGACCTTCGGAAGTCCGGCAAGGTACCGTTCTACAGCTTCGCGGATGCCTGCAGGATCCACATTCGATTCAGCCGCAGCAATCTTTTCCAGCAGATGGGGAATAAGCCCGTCTTCCTGATTGAGCAGGGCGAGCATGAGATGTTCGTTGTCAACCTGCTGGTGCTTGTACCGTGCGGCTATACTCTGCGCATCCATAAGCGCCTGTTGCGCCTTTTGTGTAAATCTATTTATATCCATAATACCTCCTTGTATGAGCAGGAAGGAGAGCAGACATTGCCATCCTTCCGATTAAAAACTCTATAAATAATAATCATGATTTTACGAAATTTGAAGAGCTTACGCTCCCTTCCCCTGCCGTCCTTCCGGGAATGTCGCCGAGCACTCCCCAGTTGCAAAGGATAAGATAGCAAAAAGAGAGGAGGGGGTTCACTCTGAAAACAAGATTTAAAAAGGGCGTTCCAAAAACGGACATTTATTCACCGAGATCACGGCGTTGGCTGACTCCTGATAAGCTTTCAAGAAGATTAGTAGACATTAAAGGGTTTTGCGGTATCGCACAACCTTTTCTTTACGGTATTGATGAACAAATGAGGGGAGACACTGCAAAGAATTTCGGGGTATTCGGTTTACCCAAGAACGTACATTATTGACAAAAACTGTAAAGTGATCAAACAAATTATAGACGAATAGCCGCAGTTTGAGAACGTACTGAAAGATGAAATGAAGAGAGATTTGTATTTATTGAGAGCTAAGAGGAGAAAATTTATTGCTCAATCTATATTACTCAAAATCCGATTTTAATAAAGCTACACGGATTGTTTTAGTGGCGGTTCTATCTGGGATGATGTTACAGATTCTTGGCTGTGGTGCGATCTATAAAGATCTGGCGCGTCCGGTCAGACCGCTTCCTTTGTTTAGTGACCTTTGTTCAAAACTTCCTCTACAGGTTACTCTAATGTTCGGAAGTGAAGCGGTGACCGCGGATACCAATCCCGGATATGTACTCAGTCCTGGAGGAACTGTACAAGGTATGTTTGGTGTTAATTACATGACTCTGCTTCGTGATGCTGTGCAACGCCAGTTTGAGTCAATGGGTTGCAAGGTTTTTTATATTTCTATACCCGCAAATGATCTCCCAACACTGACTGTATTTTTGCAGCGGTTAGATTACCATAACGGTATTTATTCTGGTGCTATGCTTGGCCTTGATATATTAGGAGTCATTCCCGGAATAATATATACCAGCCTACCCTTTGACAATTGGATAGTTATTGATTCAAAAGTGACACTTACCGCCCGGGGAAGGACCTACTGGCAGGCTGAAGTCCGAACCCAGAGGGTCTGGACGCAATCAGGATGGACTATAGGAGCGCCTTCAGGAACAGCTTTGGGGGATAACCCCAGCGTTAACGGTGTAGGTGGAGAGTTTGGTCAGGTTTTCTATGACCATGCAGCGGAAATCGCCAAACTTGTAGAGAACGCTGCTGAAAGGTTGACAGCAAAACAATGAGAACCTTTACTATTGCGTATATTGGTGTACTAACCCTTGTTATATCGATCTTATTTATTGACTGTGCCCACGCTCCTGCGCAGCCGGAATCCGAGGCCAAATTTCTCAGAAGCGACAATCCCTGGGGATACGCTCAGGCAAAGTCGACGCCCCCTTATCCACAGAGCAGCATTCAGAAGCGCAATAATTCCAATAATAATCAAATAATGCCTACGGTCAATCCCCAGTATGGAAAACAAACAGGTTACCTTGCAGTCATGCCTTTGCAAGGAGACCAAAAACTGCCATCGGATATCAAATCACACCTTAATTTATTATGTGAAAGTATAAGGGATGTAGCGGTTACGGCAACGAGCTACAAAGTCATGACCAGCGAGAATATTTTTACAATATTGCAGGACAAACATATAGACTCCAACAAATGTGCAGGTACGCAGTGCGAAGTGGAATATGGGAGGGCACTTGGAGCGGATAAGCTTGTTATAGGAAACATAAGTTATGTAGAAGGAGTATATTATCTGAATTTTAGTCTCTACGATGTACCTACAGCATTGGATACTACGACTTCACGGCGGGAATGTAAGGGGTGTGGTTTCTATAAGATTATGAAGCTTGTCGAAGGTATGTCATTTGAACTCTTTGGCTTAGCTGGTAAATCCAGGGTGACAAGAAGTTCACCGTAGAATACAAAAATAAACGTCATGATCAAAGTTTTTAGGAAGATCAAAAGGTGAGACGGAAAATTTTCATGCCGGCGCTTTTCTTCACTCGGTAATCTATACCGATGTCTTCTCATATCAGACCAGCGGGGGCATTTGAACAGAAACTAACGGTTTCACCCTCGCAGAACCACTTCAAACCGTAAGGTCTCGCTACATAGAATACACCAATTTACATAACCTTTCTTATGTGAACGCAAGTTCCTTTGTTACATTAAAGAGCCTCCCCCATAAATGATAAAACTCTGGAGCACTCAGGGAATACTGGGTTTGTATAGACTCTTTGACGAAAACGTAGTATATTTGATTATACTAAGATTTTTCAGAGGTTATTCATGAATATGGACAGTAAAGAGCATTATAAATTAGGCAAAGAATTTTTTCTGAAGAATAAATACGATATTGCGCTTCAGCATCTTCAGGCGTTTGAAGAGTCCAATAAGAATTATGCAGATGTCTACAATATGCTCGGGGTCATTTATCACCTCGGCGGTAAAATAAAGGACGCAATCAGGGTGTTTGAAAAGGCATTGAAATTAAACCCCGGTTATATGGAAGCTGCTACGAACCTTGCCATCACGTACAATGATATAGGCCAGTATGAAAAGGCGAGAAACGTCTTAAATAAAGTAAAAGGCCCCTCGCATTCGAAAAGTTTAAAAGAGATGGAGGACAGGCTTATCAAATCCAAGCTGTCCAACATGCATGCGCAGATAGCCGACCTTTACGTAGAAATAAGCGACTATGACGCTGCAATCGAAGAGTATCATAAGGCGTTGGCACTTCAGCCGACCTTCGTCGACATAAAAACAAAGCTCGCCGTTGCGCTGCGGGAAAAAGGGATGACGGCACAGGCCATAAAGGAGCTCGAAGAGGCAAAATTCATCAATGCCGAATATATCCCCGCGCGGGTCAATCTCGGCATACTCTACTACCTGATGAGGAGACTGGACGATGCCGTAATTGAATGGGAGAGTGTACTGAAACACGAGCCAAAAAACGGTGTCGCAAGAATGTACCTCAATGCAGTAAGGAAAGAAAAACAGAAACCATTGTAATGTACCTGCAGAAGTTATTTATATTTGTCTTTGCGGTAACGAGTCCCGTTCTTTTCATGCCGGGTCTTTCCGGCACTCCCGGCAGGACTTTGTCACTCATACAGCAGTCCACCTTTGCAGATGACACCGGCATGCTTACCGCAAAAGAACGTCTGAAAAGCCCCCCTACCGGGGAAATCCCTGGTAACGCAGAGCTCCTGCTTGATACTGCATATTACCCCTCACTGATGAAAGACCTTTCTCATGCGCATGAAAGCATAGCAATGATTCTGTATCTGTTTAAGACGACGGACTACAGAACGGCGCTGCCCGATCGCCTTGTACACATGCTCGTTCGG
>JAKAHI010000115.1 GCA_021815065.1 bacterium
GCATAGCGCTTCATCTCCACAAGATCATTCCAATATTCGATGGCAAACATCGAAGAAAAAACCTTCCAGAAATTGGTAGTAAAAAAGGTGGGATCGAACCATGAGTCAATCCGGCGGTTCTCGATCCGGCTTTCCGGTATGTATACCAGCTTCAACAACTTGCCCAGATGCTTCCATTTCAACCCCATGGACTCCGCATTATCGGTACGTTGATGGGTATGGATTAAGCGTGATCTGGCGTTCTTTTTGTGTTTCTCGTTATATTCGAAAATTTCATCCGTGACCGATTTATCCGGTTGATCCATTGAAGGTATCTCCGATAGGACATCCCAGGTACAATTGTAGACCTTACGATGAAACTTCCAGTCACCGAACGTAAAGTAACTTGTATCAGGCGTGCCTTCACCGTACAAACTCCCGCCAACACTGTCCCGTCCCTCAAAAACATGAATATTCTTCCCCGGAACGTGTGCATCCCTCACAGCAAAAATAGCTGCGGACAAACCAGCCATTCCGCCTCCTGCAATATAGACCTGCGTTTTATCCGTTATAGCAGGGATCCGTCCAACAACACCTTTCATCTTCATAGTACGTTACCCTCCTTGAGCTGAAATTAAAAAATATCTCTGAAAAATATCTTCCAATAAGCTTCTTCCTGAAAGCGCCCCAATAAGATTAGCTTGTTACATATATCCCATGCGATGTCAAGAAAAATATATTCATTATTTTAATTTATTATTTATCCTTATTTATTATATTGTTATGATATAATCATGAAAGATATTTCACTTTATATGCTCTTAATCGGCTACATGACTTCTGACAATAAATACTTTTATATCGAAGGAACAAATCCACCTTTACCCGAGGAAAAAAGGTGTTTTTGTACATGAGAAACAGCCTCAAAGAGCAAGGGGACTATAACAAAAATTCCGTATTGCTTGTTCCTGCTCCTTATAGCGTTCCCTGCACCTTGCGGCCAAGGCGTTCTCTCTGACGCATCTCGCCCTGCTGCCATCGCTCGCGCTCTTCATCTGATTCCAGCGATAGACGCGGGACCTCTACAGGACGTCCCTCTCCATTCAGTGCAACGTAGACGATATACGCCCGGTTTGTTATTCTGCGTCTGCCGGTGAGTATCTCTTCCGCTTCGACCACAACCTCTGTTTCCATGGAGGTGCGGCCCACATACGTAAGACGTGCACTAAAAGTGACAAGGTCACCTATATGGACGGGCTCAAGAAATGTAAGGGAATCCACGGCAACCGTGACAGCCGGTTCCCTTGCATGACGTGTGGCACACATCGCACCGGCATCATCCATAAGCTTCATGAGCACACCACCGTGTATATTACCGAGGTTGTTTGCGTGCTCGGGCTGCATAAGCTGGCTCAAAACGAGTTCAGAATCTTTAACCTTTTTGGCTTCCATAGAGCGTATCCTTTCTATTTTTAATCATTTAAAAACCGGCTTTCCCTTTTCAGTAACGGTTCTTGTTTAAATATAATCCTCAAAAGTGCGTTGGGAAGACTTGCCCTCGTGAAAACGGGGTGAAGGAAGGCTGTGCTCATAATACTCTTTAGTAAAAAGAACTTGTTTTTGCGGGCAGAAACGAACAACTCTGTCGTCAGATGGATAAACAAACCTTTCTATCGCATGTTCCGGGTTACTCTTAGATATTATATAAATTCCACCCTTTGCTTTTTTTCGCCAAAGCGGCGCATTTCCCCTATGACAAATGCCTTCTGCCGCTGGGATCGTATTGTGGTTAAGACCTTTTGAACGCTGTTCTTGTCCACAACGAGTACCATTCCGAGTCCGTTATTGAATGTCCTGATCATCTCCATGTCATCGACATTTCCGAGTCCCTTGATCATCTCAAAGACCACAGGCCTGTCCCATGAATCCGTTTCAATGACAGCACTGAACTGTTTCGGGAAGACGCGCGGGAGGTTTTCGGTTATACCGCCCCCTGTTATGTGCGCCGCTGCCTTTATGAGCTTTTGTTTTACCAGCTTTTCTATAACCCGCACATAGATGATCGTCGGCTTGAGCAGCTCTTCGCCGAGGGTGCACCCGAGCTCATCGATATAAGCGCCGATCTTCATCTTTTTCTTTTCGAGGAGTACATACCGTGCCAGGGAATAACCGTTGCTGTGGAGCCCGCTGGAGCCTATGCCGATCAGCACATCCCCCTGCCGTATCGCGGACCCGTCTATAATCCTGTCTTTCTCGACAACGCCGGTCACAAATCCTGCAAGGTCATACTCGTCGTCCGCATAAAAACCGGGCAGTTCCGCTGTTTCTCCGCCTATCAATGTACAACCGGCCTGTTTACACCCGTTCACGATCCCCTTCACGATATCCGTAACGATATCGAGACGGATCTTCGATGTGGCTATATAATCGAGGAACACCGCTGGCTGTGCTCCGTTCACCACGATATCGTTCACATTCATGGCCACGAGATCGATACCGACCGTATCGTGAATGTCCATCTCAAAGGCGATCTTGAGTTTTGTTCCCACACCGTCGGTCGACGTGACAATCACCGGATGCCTGTACTGCCTCCTGTCTATCTCAAACAGTCCTGCAAAACCGCCGATGCCCGACAGGACGCCTTTTTTGAAGGTACTCCGCGCCAAAGGCTTTATCCGTTCGACAAAGGCATTGCCCTTGTCTATACTGACACCGGCATCGCTGTACTTCATGTTAATCGGCTTTCTTTCTCAGGAATGTGGGAATATCCAGTTCATCTTCGTCATATCCGGTCAGCATGACCTTTTTTACGGATTTCACGGAATCGATCTCGTCTATCTTTTTATCCGTGCGCTTAAACGCCGGGATATCCCTGTCTCCGTTGTTGTGGATAACCGAAAGCTTGCCCGGGTACTTGTCCTTGGTATTCCTCTCTCCAAAGCCGGTCGCAATAACCGTAACATTGAGGTTTTCGCCCATATTGTCGTCTATGACCGTGCCGTAGATCACATTTGCATTTTCATCGACCTGTTCCTTGACAAGCTCGCATGCCTCTTTCACTTCGTTGAGCGTAAGGGACGCATCGCCGGTAATATTGATCAACACGCCTTTCGCACCGTTTATGGATATATCCTCGAGCAAGGGGTTCGATATGGCTTCCTGAGCAGCATCCTTTGCCCTCTTCTCGCCGCCGCTTTTCCCGGTACCCATCATGGCCATACCCATCTCGCCCATGACCGTTTTTACATCGGCAAAATCCACATTCACAAGCCCCGGGATTGTTATGATGTCCGATATGCCTCTGACAGCATGAACGAGTACATCATCAACCTTCACATAGGCTTCGAGTACCGTTGTCTTATTATCCGAGATATTGAACAACCGGTCGTTCGGAATAACGATCAGGGTGTCGACATACTGGCTCAGCTCTTCGATGCCCTTTTCCGCCTTTGAAATTCTCTTCTTCCCTTCAAATTCGAACGGCTTGGTCACCACGGCCACGACGAGCGCACCGAGAGACTTGGCGAGCTCCGCTATTACCGGACTTGCGCCGGTCCCGGTTCCGCCCCCCATACCCGCGGTCAGGAAGATCATGTCTGCACCGGTCAACGCATCTTTTATTTTCGCCTCATCCTCCAACGCCGCTTCTTTCCCTATGTCCGGATTTGCACCCGCACCGAGCCCTTTCGTCAATTTGGCGCCGAGCTGTATTTTGTAGGTCGCCTTGTTTCTCGTCAGCACCTGCATATCCGTATTGGCAGCAATAAAGTCAACGCCTTTCATTCCCTGCTTTATCATTGTATTCACGGCATTTCCTCCGCCGCCGCCCACACCAATCACCTTGATCTTTGCGGAATGATGATACTCATTACTTAACTCAAACATTTTATCCTCCTTTTCTAACGAACAATTTTGAAGCTATATTCGAAAAAAACTCCCTGATACTTCTCAGCAGATCTATGTCCCTGCCGTTGTACGCCCTGACGTGCGTATGTTTACTCCCGTAGATGACCAACCCAACCGCTGTTGCGTACGACGGGTCCTTCACGACGTCCGTAAGCCCTCCGACACCCAGGGGAAAACCGATCCGAACCGGCAGATTGAATATCTGTTCACCGAGGTCGACAATGCCGTCCAGCAAAGAACTTCCGCCGGTCAGGACAACACCCGCTGAAATAAACTCCTTGAATCCGGACTTCACGAGCTCCTTATCGACAAGAGACAGGATCTCTTCCACCCTGAGTTCTATTATCTCTGCGAGCGTCGAGCGGGATATGGTCCTCGGCTTCCTGTTGCCGATACCCGGGACTTCGACCATCTCGGCCTTGTCCACGTTTGTCCTCAGCGCAGTACCGTATTTTATCTTAATCTTCTCTGCTTCATGTATGGGCGTCCTCAAACCAACGGACACGTCCTTGGTGACGTGTTCGCCTCCAAGACCTATAACACTCGTGTATTTTATGCTTCCGTCGTAGAATATCGCTATGTCCGTCGTGCCCCCGCCGATATCTACGATAACAACGCCGAGATCCTTTTCCTCCGGATTCAACACCGCTTCACTCGAGGCTATGGATTGAAGGGCGATGTCTGAAACGATAAGTCCCGACCTGTTGCATGCCTTTATGATGTTCATCGAAGACGACATGTTCGCGGTCACGATGTGCACCTTGGCTTCAAGCCGTACACCGGACATACCGGTCGGGTCCTTTATACCTCCCTGATCGTCGATTATGAACTCATACGGTATGACATGGATGACCTCCCGGTCCTGGGGTATGGGCATTGCCTTTGCGGCATCAACGACCCTCTTGATATCGCTTGCTTTCACTTCCCGGTCTTTTATCGCGATCACCCCGTTACTGTTGAAGCTCTTGATGTGATCTCCGGCTATGCCGGTGTAGATACTCGATATGTCATAGTCGGACATGAGCTCCGCTTCTTCGATGGCCTGCCGTATTGCCTTGACCGTCGCTTCGATATTGATGATGTTCCCCTTACTCAAGCCGTGAGACGGCGACACCTTCCCTATACCGACGATATCTATCATGCCTTCTTTCAGCTCTCCCACAATCGCGCATATCTTTGTTGTGCCTATATCAAGGCCAACAATCATATTATCCTTTTTTGGCACTGTTGTTCACCTCCTTTAATGGATTCGCAACACCTGTGCTGCCTGTCAAAGAATGGCTGTCATGCCCCTGTCCATCCGTACCGGACAGGACGCCCTGTTTATAACGGAAAACCCCCATACCGGAAAAACGCAGATCGACAAGGGAAAACAGCTGCATCCTGTCTCCGAAATGCCGGATTAAATCGTTCAATTTGTCTATCCTCGAAACAAGCTCGTTCCTGCCGAACTTGATCAGCAGTCCGTCTGTCGTGATGACCGAATACCCGGTATCGCCGACATGAAGCTCAGATATGTCCTTTCCGACGACAATCGAATTCCGATCGAGTTCCTGTATAAAGGACACGGCATCGGCGACGGGCTGCAGCTGTACGTCCATAAAGCCGGGGGTTCTAAA
>JAKAHI010000116.1 GCA_021815065.1 bacterium
GATCGGCAGCCTCGGCGTTCCTGCGAAAGCATACTACGGCGTTCAGACCATGCGTGCGCTGTCAAACTTTCCGGTCAGCGGTGAGAAGAACCATCCTTCTCTGATCAGGTCGTACGTGCTCGTCAAAAAGGCCTGTGCCATGACCAACCATGGGCTTGGGGTGCTCGATAAAAAAAGGGCGAATGCGATCGTCCGTGCGTGCGACAGCATCCTTGCGGGCATGTATGCAGACCAGTTCGTGATCGACAAGTATCAGGCGGGTGCCGGCACATCCCTGAATATGAATGTGAACGAGGTCATCGCGAACATCGCACTCGAAAGCCTCGGCCATACAAAGGGTGAGTATCGCTTTCTAAGCCCAAATGACCATGTAAACATGTCGCAGTCCACCAACGATACCTTCCCGACAACTGCACATATCGCACTGCTGCTCAATATAAAACCGCTTATCGCCTCATTGCAGCTGCTCCAGACCGCCTTTTTAAAAAAGGCGAAGACATTCCGGACACTGCTGAAATCCGGCAGGACGCATTTACAGGATGCAGTGCCCGTTACCCTGGGACAGGAATTCCGAGCATACGCCGAAACCGTACACAAAACGATATCCATGCTGCATGATGTTGTCAGCCCGGCACACACCCCTACCCTGCTCGAAATCCCTATCGGCGGCACAGCTACAGGTACGGGAATAAACACACCGCCGGGATACGGAATGATGGTCATAAAGAATCTTCGGCAGCTCACGGGTTTTGGCGTATTCCCGTCGCATGATACAAGAGAAGGCTTGCAGTCGCGCCTTGCCATAAGCCATACTTCCGGCATACTCAGTGCCGTTGCTCTTGAGCTTATCAGGATTGCAAATGACCTCAGGCTGCTCTCTTCGGGACCGGTTACAGGTCTTGCAGAAATAACGCTTCCGGCAGTACAGCCGGGGTCGTCCATCATGCCGGGCAAGGCAAACCCTGTCATGGCAGAGGCGCTCGATATGATCTGCTTCAGGGTCATGGGCAACGGGCTGACCGTATCCATGGCAGAGCAGGCGGGACAACTTGAGCTGAACGTTATGATGCCGGTCATGGCAAATACCCTGCTCGAATCTATTGATCTCCTGAAGAACTTTTTGCCGGTATTCACGCACAAGGCCGTTGACGGGATAACCGCAAACAAAGAAAGGCTGCACTACTATTTCAGCCATACGCCTGCACTCGCGACCCTCTTGAACACCCACATAGGGTACCTCAATGCTGCCGAGGTCGTAAAGCAGGCTTTGAAAGAAAAAAGGCCTGTCACCGAAGTCATCGTAGAAAAGGGGCTTCTTACAAAGGAACAGCTCAAAAAACTACTCTCGGTAAATCAAATCGTGAACAGTAAGAGATAGCCGCCTCTACCCTTTTTCGTATTGTCTGAATCAGAGGAACTGTGCTATACGGCACTGTATGCGAATCTTTATCCAGCAGATAATCAACGGCCTGACCACGGGCAGTGTCTATGCCCTGATTGCGCTCGGCTATACCATGGTATACGGCATCATCGAGCTTATCAACTTTGCGCACGGTGAGATCTATATGATAGGTGCGTACGGCGGGCTGATCGTGCTTACGCTTATCGGTACAAGCCACACGTCGAACATCGGTATCGTTTTTTTAGCCATGGGCGGCGGTATGCTTCTGTCCATGGCATACGGTTTTACCGTAGAGAAATTCGCGTATAAACCCATCAGAAACTCTTCCCGTTTGTCCCTTCTGATAACCGCACTGGGCGCATCCATATTCCTCCAGAATTTCGTCATGATCGGACAGGGTGCTTCGGACAAAAACTACATCTCACTAAACGTATTAAACGCAACATTCACTCTCTACGGCATCGCAATAACCTTAAACCAGATCCTCATATTTGCAGTTGCCCTTGTAATTATGCTGTCCCTTGACCTGTTTGTGAATAAAACCATGACCGGCTGGGCAATGAAAGCGACCTCGCAGGATCCGATCACTGCACAGCTTGTCGGCATCAATGTCGATACCATTGTCTCTCTTACCTTTATTATTGGCTCCGGACTCGCGGGCATTGCAGGGGTCTTGGTGGGGTTTTATTACGGTATTGTCAATTTCTCTATCGGCTACCTCGTCGGCATCAAGGCATTTACAGCAGCGGTCCTCGGCGGTATCGGAGACCTGCGGGGTGCCATGGTCGGGGGGCTGCTGCTCGGGCTGTTGGAAAGCCTTGGCGCGGCGTACCTGTCATCGGACTATAAAGACGCCTTTGCCTTTATTATCCTGATCGCGATCCTTCTCATAAAGCCTTCGGGTCTATTCGGAAAGAGACAGGCATGAACCTCCGGACATCGATCAGGACGATACTCAAAGCATACGTCCTTCCTCTGGCATGGATATTTGCGATATCGATTCCCATCATGGGACTGGTACGATCGATCTTTGCCGGAGTATTCGTTTTCGCAGGCCTTCTCGTTTTCAATATCTTCATAAGAAGAAAAGCACGGGTGCAGAAATCCAGGTCCCGCCTGACTTACACAGGATTATCCTTCGCCGGCCGCTTCGCCTGGGTCTTTGCACTTGCCGCAGCAATCATCGCTCCGCTGTTTCTGAACGGCTACAGCCTGGACGTGTTCACCTCGGTCTTGTTTTACACGATGCTCGCACTCGGACTCAACCTGCTCGTCGGTGACCTCGGGCTGCTCAACCTCGGATATATCGCATTCTACGGCATCGGCGCATACACCTATGCAATCCTCTCTGCGAAATTCGGCATCGGATTCTGGGGTTCACTGATGCTCGGCGGCATTGCCGCCTCCGTTTTCAGCCTCATCATAGCGGTTCCGACCCTGCGGCTCAAAGGCGATTACCTCGCCATTGCCACGCTCGGGTTCGGCGAGATAGTTCGGATCGTGCTGAACAACTGGGACAGTCTTACCAACGGGCCAAACGGCATCATGAATATTCCAAGGCCGTCACTTCCGTGGATACAGTTATCGACCGGTATAGGTTTTTTTTATCTTGTCTTATGCTTCATCATACTCCAGGTTTACCTGCTCTACCGGATCAAAAGGTCCAGGTTCGGGAGGTATGCAGTTGCGATACGGGAAAATGAGCGGGCGGCTGAAATGGTTGGCATAAATACCTACAAGATAAAAACACTCTACTTCATGCTGAGTGCGTTCTTCGGCGGCGTTGCAGGCGTCCTGTTCGCCTCAAAACAGATGTTCGTGTCCCCGGACAGCTTTACGTTCATCGAATCCGTCTATGTCCTGGCGATGGTAATACTCGGGGGCATGGGAAACATAGCGGGTGTCATGGCCGGTGCTTTTACCCTGGTCGTACTGCCTGAGTTGCTGCGGGAATTCGTGCTCTACAGAATGCTCATATTCTCGCTCCTCCTCATCACCATGATGCTGTTCAAGCCCGAGGGATTGCTCGGAAAGAGAACGTAGCATGGACAACAACGCAATTCTATCCATCGACAATGTGAGCATCATGTTCGGAGGGCTGAAAGCCCTGGACAGTGTGACCATCGATATTAAAAAGGGTGAGGTGCTTTGCATCATAGGACCCAACGGCGCGGGCAAGACTACCCTTTTCAACTGTATCACAGGCTTTCTGAGACCCTCTTCGGGCAGTATCGTATTCGATGGTTCCATATCACTGGCGGGTATGAAACCGCATAAGATTGCATCATACGGCATCTACCGGAGTTTTCAGAACCTTGCACTGTTTACCAATATCAGTGCTGTGGACAATGTGATGATTGGCGCCTTAAAAAGAACACAGTTTTCCTACAGCATCGCGGACATGTTTTTTCATACAAAAAAGTTTTTGACCAGAGAATCCGCACTCCGGCAGGAGGCGGAAAACCTGCTCGAATTCATGGGCATAGCCGGGAAAAAAGACCATAAAGCAGGCGAGCTTTCCTATGGTGAACGCAAATTGCTCGAACTCGCACGGGGACTTATCACGAAGCCGCAGCTGCTCTTGCTCGACGAACCGGCAGCAGGGTTGAATCCGACAGAGAAAACTGAGCTTGTCCGGGCAATCAAGAAGATCCGCGAACAGAAAATAAACGTGGTCATTATCGAGCATGACATGCGCTTTGTCTCGGACATAGCAAACTGGATCGTGGTGCTCGATTACGGGAAAAAACTTGCCGAGGGCCTGCCGGACGACGTCAAGAAGAACACGGCGGTCATCGAGGCATACCTCGGAACGCACTGAACAAAAACCGTCTCAATCCTTTTCGTATAAAGCGTCCAACCGGTTTTTGAATTTTTCGATTACCTTGTTTTTCTTTACCTTCATGGTCGGGGTCAGCTCACCGGATTCAAGGGTGAAATCATGATCCGAAATGATAAACTTCTTTATGGTCTCAAACGACGCGAGACGCTCATTCAATTTGTCGGCCTTTTGTTTAATAAACGCATACACCCGGGCATTTCCTGTTAAATCTTTATAATCCTGAAAGGCGATATCGTTTTGTTTTGCCCATGCCGTTATTTCCTGCTCGTTCACGACGAGGACGGCCGTGAGATATTTCCTGTTGTCACCATAAGGGACACACTGGGAAATATACGGATCTGAGGTAAAGATGTTCTCTATGTTTTGGGGAGTTATGTTTTTTCCGCCCGCAGTTATAATGAGGTCCTTCTTTCTGCCGGTGACGCGTACAAACCCGTCTTTATCGATATCTCCAAGGTCACCGGAGTGGAGCCATCCCTCCTCGTCTATCATTGCCGGTGTGCCTTCA
Organism: bacterium; assembly: GCA_021815065.1. Classification (GTDB taxonomy): domain Bacteria; phylum JAMCPX01; class JAMCPX01; order JAMCPX01; family JAMCPX01; genus JAJYLM01. The sequence continues at coordinate 4,753 of JAKAHI010000116.1, forward strand.
GGCTTTTTGTAGTAACCTTTGAATACGGCAGGTCCCTTCATTAAAATCTCGCCGTCATCTCCTATTTTTACCTGCATACTCGGAAGGGGTTTACCGACATAACCTATCTTAAAGTTTTTTCCGAAACTGACTACTGCCGGGGCAAAGGTCTCCGTCATGCCGTAGCCTTCGTATATGGGAATACCGAGTGCGTTAAAAAACTCAATAATAGAGGGCGAAAGCGGTGCCGCTGCTGTTATACCTATCCTCAGCCTGCCGCCGAGCTTTCCGCTGATCTTATTAAAGACCAGGACCTTTGCGAGTATATATTTCAACCGGATTCGCAGCGGCATCGGCTTTTCCTCAAGCCTGTAGGGAAGCGATGCCTTGCCGGTATTCAACGCCCATTGAAACAATTTTTTCTTTATTTTTGGACCATTCTCTATCTGATTTATGATGCGTGCATATATCTTTTCATAAACCCTCGGTACCCCGGGGAGTATCGTAGGCCTTACCTCCCCGATGTTTTTCGATACGGAGTCGAGGTTTTCCGCGTACGCGTAGATCATGTGTGTGTATATCGCTCCAAACTGGTTTATCCTTTCATAGGCATGGGCAAGGGGTAAATAGCCGAGTGTTATATCTTCGGGCAGATTGAAACTTAATGAAAGAAGGTCTTTCAGGTTCGTAATAATATTCCTATGAATGATCT
>JAKAHI010000117.1 GCA_021815065.1 bacterium
CATCAATCTGGATTTCTTTATTAAACTGCCGAAACCTACCGGCGAAACCGGGGGCGGTATTGCAAATGCCATCGTAGGGAGCTTCATCGTTGTCGGTACTGCGTCCTTGATAGCGATACCGGTCGGCGTCATGTCGGGTATATACCTTGCAGAGTTCGGCAAGAACAAATTCGCATCCATGATACGATATTTCGCCGATGTTATGAACGGCATACCTTCGATCGTCACCGGTATCGTTGCTTACGTTTTTGTTGTGGTACCGATGCACGGTTTTTCCGCACTTGCGGGCGGTATTGCCCTGTCCATCATGATGATTCCTATCATAACAAGAACCAGCGAAGAACTGATAAAAATGGTACCGGATACCATACGGGAGGCCGGCCTTGCACTGGGGATCTCCCAATGGAAGGTCATACTGTTTATCGTACTGCGGACGGCGTCGACCGGTATCGTTTCCGGCATCATGCTGGCGGTAGCAAGGGTCGGGGGTGAAACCGCCCCTCTTCTGTTCACTGCATTCAACAATTCCTTCATGAGCTTCAAGCTCGATCAGCCCATTTCGACGATGACCGTGCTTATCTACAACTATGCCTCATCACCCTATCCCGATTGGAACGCCATAGCATGGGGCAGCGCGTTTGTGCTCATCATCATCGTGTTGATCGTCAACATACTGTCAAAGATGTTTACAAATACAAAATATTCCTTATAAGATAACAGCACATGGCAAAAAAACTTATTATAGAACATCTCAATGCATGGTTTGGAAATGTACAGGCATTGAAGGACATCAATCTCGATATAGAAGAAAACGGTGTAACCGCTGTCATAGGACCCTCGGGGTGCGGGAAAACTACCTTTGTCAGATGCCTGAACAGGATCCATGAAGTGGTCGACAACGCAAAGGTCAACGGCAGTGTTCTGCTCGACGGGGAGAACATATATTCCAACACGATGGACCCGGTCCTTGTCAGGCGCAGGATCGGCATGGTATTCCAGAAGCCCAACCCTTTTCCGTCCATGAGCATATTCGAGAATGTCGCAGCCGGGATTAGATTGAACGGTTCAAAAAAGAAAAATGAGATCGCCGACCGTGTGGAAAAGAGTATCAAAATGGCGGCATTGTGGGACGAGGTGAAAGACAAGCTCTACAAATCAGCCACTGCCCTGTCCGGCGGTCAGCAGCAGAGGTTGTGCATCGCAAGAACGATTGCGATAGAACCGGAGGTGATCCTTATGGATGAGCCGGCGTCAGCACTGGATCCGATATCGACCGCCCGTATAGAGGAGCTTATCCAGCAAATAAAAGAACGCTATACTATCGTCATTGTAACGCATAACATGCAGCAGGCCGCACGGGTTTCCGATTACACGGGATTTTTTCTCCTCGGAGAACTCATTGAATTCAACAAAACATCGGACATATTCACGAACCCGAAGGACAAAAAAACGGAAGACTATATAACGGGGAGATTCGGATAAAGGAGGTTTTATGGAACGCAAATTTGATGAGGAATTGAAAGAACTGTCCGGCATGCTCATGAAAATGGGAAGCCTTGCACAAACCATGATACATAAATCCATAAAATCCCTCGTCGACAGAGACCGGTCGCTGCTGAACGAAGTGTATACTCTGGAAGAATCCGTTAACGTCTTGCATGTCGAAATCGATGATTTCTGTCTGAAACTCCTGGCCCTCCGGCAGCCACAGGCAGGAGATCTGCGCATGGTAACCGCAGCGATTAAAATCAATACCGACCTTGAACGGCTTGGTGACCAGGCCGTCAACATTGCCCAGAGGACCGAATCACTGCTTGAACGGCCGGCTATAAAGCCGCTCGTCGATATACCCAGGGAATCCACGATAGCACAAAAGATGGTCAACGACAGTCTCGATGCCTTTATAAAAAAAGACGTGAAGCTTGCCGAGGATGTGCTTACGAGAGACGATACGATAGATGACATAAACAACCAGGTGTTCAGAGAATTGCTGACCTATATGATGAGCGACCATACGACCATACCCATTGCCTTCGATCTTATATTCGTATCAAAAAACCTCGAACGTATAGCCGATCATGCTACCAACATAGCAGAGGACGTTATATTCATGGTCATCGGCAAAGATATACGGCATCACCTGGCGATAAAATGAAGACACCGAATTATAGAGTCCCCCTTTTATTTTTTGTACTGTTTGCTTTCCTGTCCGGCTGCGCTTCGGCACCGGTAAAAAAGGAACAGCCGGGGCCGGAGATGTATTACAACAAAGCGCTGGAAGAGATGAAGGGCGGATGGCTGTTCGGTCCCGATTATGAGCAGATACGGCAAACCCTGAACCAGATCGTAGATAATTATCCGTATTCGACCTACGCACCGCTTGCTCAGCTCCGCATAGCGGACACCTACTACAAGGAAAGCAGATATCTTGAATCCGCAGAGGCTTACGATCATTTCATCAAGCTCTATCCGAACGATAAAAACATACCGTATGCCGTTTTCATGGAAGGGAGATCGTTCCTCGAAAACCAGAAATCATGGCTCACCGGAAGCATACCCTACGATATCGATCCAACAGGCATATACAACGCTTTCGACGAATTCAAATTCATTATGAATAATTTTCCGTCTTCTCCATACGCGGGAAAAGCAAAGGAATATGCTCTGCAATGCGAAAAAGCTCTTGCAAACCACGACCTGTACATCGCCGACTTTTATATTGCGCACGAACACTATGAAGCGGCAATAAACAGATTGAGAACCGTTTACGAGAAATACCCGGACAGCGGTGTGGCCGACAAGGCGCTCCATAAGCTTGCAACGGTATACAAAAAGTTAAACTCACCGGAAGAATACAAGCAGACTATGGAACTGCTGAAGCAATCATACCCGGACAGCAGCTATAATAAATAGCCGGTACCCGCTTGCGGCTAAATAAATAATTTCAAAACAAAATGAATCCCGCCTGCCACCAGCATGGTAAACGGGAATGTAAATATCCATGCATAAACAATCTTTTTTCCTACGCCCCATTTTACCGCAGAAAGCCTGCGTGTAGAACCCACGCCGAGTATACTCCCCGTTATGGCATGCGTCGTACTCACCGGCAGTCCGAGAGCCGCCGATATGAGGAGTACCGTCGCACTCGATGTCTCGGCTGCAAAACCATGGACCGGCTGCAGCTTCAGGAGGTTGACACCGAGGGTTTTTATGACCTTCCACCCCCCAAAACTGGTGCCCAGTGCCATGGCAAACGCGCAGATACTGATGACCCATAAAGGCACTTTAAACGAACTTATCATGCCCGCATTGATAAGCGCCATCGTGATTATGCCCATTGTTTTCTGTGCATCGTTCATTCCGTGCATCAGTGCCATGTACCCCGACGACATGATTTGAAGCTTGCCGAACACCCTGTTTATCTTTGACGGCGGTATGCTCTTCAGCAGCCACATCAAAAGCCACATCAGAAGGAAACCGAGAAGAAAGCCGAACAGCGGAGAGACCGCGAGCGAGATCAGAATTTTCAGTATACCACCGGCCTCAAGGTAAGAAATATTTTTTGAGAAGATTACTGCGCCGATAATGCCGCCGATCAATGAGTGAGAACTGCTCACCGGCAGGCCCATAAGAACCGTAATAAGGGACCATACAAAAGCCGCAAGCATGGCCGAGAAGATAGCGACCTGACTCAGGTGCTGGGGCGAAACTATGTCGCTGCCGATCGTCTTCGCTACCTTGGTACTCAGATAAGCACCGACGAAATTCAATACCGCTGCCATGATTACCGCAATGAACGGGGATAAGACACGCGTTGAAACGACGGTTGCTATGGCATTCGCAGAATCGTGCCATCCATTGGAGAAATCGAACAAAAGTGCCATGAGGATCACAACGACGAGGAGAAACTGCGGGTTATGCATTTTTAAGAACTACGCCTTCGATGATGTTGGCCACGTCTTCGCACCGGTCAATGGCCATCTCTACGATCTCATAGATCTCTTTAAGCTTGATGATGTTTACCGGATCCGGCACATTGTCGAACAGAGACGTCATGGCTTTTCTCAGTAACAGATCGCCCTCGTTTTCCACGGTGTTGACCTCGATGCAGCTCTTGAGGATTAATTGCGGGTTCTTCAGGTCTCTCAAATCTTTTATTGCCTGCTTCACGACGTTCATCGCTTTCTGCAGGGTCAAGGTTAGCTCTTTAATCTCCGGGGTCGGCTTTTGTACCCGGTAAAGCCACAATCTCTGCGATGCAGCTTCCACAAAATCCATGATGTCGTCCATCTTGGTAATCAGTTCGTGGATGTCTTCACGGTCAATGGGTGTTATAAAGGTCCTGTTGAGTTTGTCTATGGTTTGATGGGTAATCTGGTCGGCTTCGTGTTCCAGCTGTTTTATTTTTTTGACCTTTTCAGCCAGATCCGTGTAATCATCCAGAAGATTGAGCAGGGCATCGATTCCTTCTTCTATCTTTTCCGCTGCATTTTCAAAAAGATCGAAAAATTTTTCATCTCTTGGAAAAAATCTTATCATATAATTTTATGATATAAGCATAATAAGAGCCCGTCAAGGGAATGCAAAATCGGTTTTTTCTGCCGGTCAAGCCCCTGATAGCTTGACATAATCCATCTTGGAGGCTTTACTGATGGAAGGAGAAAAAACGTATGAATTTTGAAGAACTTGGTATATCGGCACAACTGCTTAAAGCCGTTTACGAGATAGGCTATGAAGAACCAACACCTATACAGAAAGGCGCTATACCGCCTGCTCTGGAAGGAAAAGATATTATCGGTCAGGCACAAACAGGCACAGGTAAGACAGCTGCTTTTGCAATTCCAATACTGCAGCTCTGTAAGAAGGGCACACACCCTTCGGCTATCGTCCTTGAGCCCACACGGGAGCTTGCCATACAGGTATCGGAAGAGTTTAACAAAATCGGTAAATTCAAGGGGCTCAGCTCCGTTCCGATTTATGGAGGACAATCCATCGAACATCAGCTGCGCGCCCTGAAGAAAGGGGTGGATATCGTCATAGGGACTCCCGGACGCGTGATTGACCATATCCAGAGAGGTACGCTGAATCTCGACAAGGTGAACATAGCGGTCCTGGACGAAGCAGACGACATGCTCGATATGGGCTTTATCGATGATATCAAAAAGATACTCGGGAAAACGCCGTCTGCACGGCAGACTATGCTGTTTTCCGCTACGATGGACAATAAAGTTCTCGATATTTCAAAAAGATATATGCATGACCCCGTCAAGGTTATGATAAATGTCGCGGATATCGTAGTACCGAAGATACGGCAAATCTTTTATGAGGTACGGGAGGATGAGAAGATCGATGCGCTGTCAAGGATCCTCGATGTCGAAGACCTCTCAAGGTGTCTTGTTTTCTGTCACACAAAACGGGAGGCAGACCGCGTTGCACTAA
>JAKAHI010000118.1 GCA_021815065.1 bacterium
CAATACAGGATTTTATCCTTTCAACGGTGGTCTTTATGTTCTTTATATCATCTTCCGTTATTCTTGCCACAATAAGGGGGATTGAAGCGATCAGCATGAGTTCTATGAATTCTATAAGTTCTTTTGTTCTGTTGCTGTACGGATTACTATTGATGCTTGGTTGATAGGTGTTGTTTCTTCCGGTGTTTGGGCCGCAGACAAAGATCCCATCCCTATGCCGTACCTCGAGAATACCCATGGTTTTAAGTATGCTTATTGCTTCCCTGACGGAAGAACGGCTTATACCGAATTCAAGCGCCAGCTTTCTTTCGGGAGGAAGTTTCGAACCTGCAGGCAGTTTACCTTCGATGAACTGTGTTTTGATATGGGCTACGATATTGCTGGTTACTTTTTCAGATTTAACAGCTTTTATCATAAGAAAATATAATTACCACGGATCATCTCAAATAGCAAAAATATCGTCATACAACCTGAGGTCGTATGCCTTTGTGTAGCTGTCCTTTGCAAGGTGCAAAAGACCTATAAGACCCGCATCGTCCCCGAGTGTGCTTCTTTTATAGACGATCCCGTTGAGCGGGAGCGAATAGGCGCGGGCTTTCAGCGTTGATTCGACTGCCGGCAGGAAGAATTTTAATGCCTTGCTTACCTCACCTGCAAAGATAATTGCTTCAGGGCTTATTACATTTATGATTGTTGTCAGGGCAATGCCGAGATAATTTCCCATTCTGTAGAATGCATCGAGAGCGGCACTGTCGGATTTTTGCGCAAGTTTGTACATCTCCTCTATGGTGATTTTGTTCGGCGAACGGATTTTTTTGTATTTATTAAAATATCTGATTATGGCATCGGAAGATGCGTAAGACTCCAAACATCCTCTGTTGGAACACAGGCATTTCCTTCCATGGGGTTCAATGATTATGTGTCCGAGTTCCGAGGTGGAGCCGTCTTTGTTCCTTACAAGCCAGCCGTTTACATATATTCCCGCGCTTATCTTTTGTCCCAGCATGATAAGGATAAAATTTTTATAATTGGATGTGTAACCGAGCTTATATTCGGCGAATGCCCGTACATTCGCTTCTGTTTCAACGATTACAAATTTCTTTAACTTTTTTGTAAGGCCTTCTTTTATGTTCATCCCGTTTAAAAGAGGTATGGCGGATGAGCAGCCTATGCCGCCTTTCTTATAGTTGATTGTTGCCGGTACGCTGACAGCAATGGCATTAACATCGTCGGACTGTACGTCGGCCTTATTGAGCAGGCTGTAAAACCCGGTTTCCAGCAATTCCAGTAATTGGGATGGAGACATGTCTTTCGGCATGGTGATTTTATAAGTGTCCTGCTGTTTGATGTCTTCATCAGCAATGCGGAATCTTACCTGTTTTCCGGTTATTTCTATTCCGGTAAAATAATTAACCATGTATACAATATATTATATAAAATATTAATTATCAACAGAAATCTTTAATAGTGCAAACAAAACAGTCGGTTACCTGTTTTGTTCCAGAAAAGGGTAGATGATTATCGAATAAAAAACAGATTTTACTTGACATGGTTTTAAATATTCTGTATATTGTATACAAGATTGAGACTAAAAGGTTGCGATATAAAGAAAGGAGGAATAATGGCAAACGAAACAAAGAAAACAAGCACACCATTGCTTGATGAACTGGAAAAGGGCAAGTGGCCAAGCTTTGTTAAGGAAATCAAGAAGATGGCTGATAAAAACCCAAGGGCGAAGGATTTATTGGGGCAGCTTGAACAATCGTATAAAGACAAAGTTACCCATTGGAAACATGGCGGCCTTGTTGGAGTAAGGGGATACGGAGGCGGAGTTATCGGCAGATATTCCGATTCACCGGATAAATTCCCGAATGTTGCACATTTTCATACCATACGTATCAATCAGCCGTCCGGGTGGTTTTACACAAGCAAGGCATTACGCGAGATATGTGATGTGTGGGAACAGCACGGTTCCGGTCTTACCAATATGCACGGTTCAACCGGTGACCTTGTTTTGCTGGGAACATCAACCGATAACCTTGAACCTATATTTACAAAATTGACGAACAAAGGGTGGGACCTTGGAGGTTCGGGCTCGGTTTTAAGAACACCAAGCTGTTGTGCGGGTCCGGCACGTTGCGAATTTGCATGTTACGATACCCTTGATTTGACCTACGATCTTACGCAGGCCTATCAGGATGTGCTTCACAGACCCCAGTTCCCGTATAAATGGAAGTTCAAGATGTCCGGCTGCCCCAACGATTGTGTGGCAAGTGTTGCAAGGGCAGATATGTCCATTATCGGAATATGGAAGGGCGATATACAGGTAGACCAGGAAGCGGTGCGGGCTTATGCCAAAAGCGGCGTCGATGTACAATCGGAAATCTGCGATCTTTGTCCTACAAAATGCATGTCATGGGATGGCAAGGATCTTAAAATAGTAAACAAGTGGTGTAACAAATGCATGCACTGTATCAATGCAATGCCCAAGGCCTTAAGACCCGGCAAGGAAAGGGGTGCTGCAATACTGATAGGAGCTAAGGCCCCCATACTCCAGGGTGCGCAGATGTCCTCAGTTCTTGTTCCATTTATGAAGATGGAACCTCCCTATAAAGAGCTGAAAGACCTCGTGGAAAAGATATGGGACTTTTGGGGAGAGTATGGAAAGAACAGGGAAAGAATTGGAGAATTGATACAGCGGGTCGGCATGGGACAATTCCTCGAGGCATTGGAGATTGAACCAAAGCCGCAGATGGTAGCAAATCCAAGAACAAATCCATTCATCTTCTACGAAGAGTACTTCGAAGAAGAAGGTGAACAAAAATAGTATAAGGAGGAAAATATTATGGAATCAGTTCAGGCAGAACAAAGAAGAACGGATATCGGTCCGCCGAAGTATGACCAGTTTTTACATCCGGTTATCAAAAAAAATTATGGGAAGTGGAAATATCACGAGATCGTAAAGCCGGGCGTCCTCGTTCATGTATCAGATACCGGAGACAAGATTTACACCGTTCGTATGGGATCGCCGAGATTGATCAATGTAGATACCATAAGAATGGTCTGCGATCTGGCGGATAAATACTGCGACGGATATCTTAGGTTCACAAGCAGACACAATGTTGAGTTTCTGCTGGCGGATCAAAGCAAGATCGATCCTCTTATCAATGAGATTGAGGCAAATGGTTACCCTGTTGGCGGTACGGGCAAGAGTATTACCAATATAGTCCATACACAGGGCTGGGTACATTGCCATACACCGGCAACCGATGCCTCGGGTATCGTGAAGGCGGTCATGGATGAGTTGTACGATTATTTCAAGACCATGAAACTGCCAGCAAAGCTCAGGATAGCACTTGCATGCTGCTTGAACATGTGCGGTGCCGTTCACTGCTCTGATATAGCCATACTCGGTGTTCACAGAAGGCCGCCAAAAATACTGCCGAACCTGAACAAACTCTGCGAAATTCCTACGACCGTTGCCGCGTGTCCAACGGGTGCCATCGCCCCGGCGGTCGTTGACGGCGTTCAGACCGTCGAGGTCAACGAGGAAAAATGTATGTTTTGCGGAAACTGCTACACAATGTGCCCTGCAATGCCCTTAGCGAATTCATTGAATGACGGTGTTTCCATATGGGTCGGAGGCAAGGTTTCCAACGCACGGCATGCACCTATGTTTTCAAAGCTGGCAATACCCTATTTGCCGAACAACCCGCCAAGATGGCCCGAGGTGGTAAATGCGGTAAAAAATATTGTTGAGGTGTACGCAAAAGATGCAAAGAAATATGAAAGAGTTGGAGAGTGGATTGAGAGAATCGGGTGGCCAAGGTTCTTCAGTATGACGGGCATAGAATTTACCAAGTACCACATAGATGACTATAGATTCGCTGCTACAACCTTCAATACGTCAACCCATTTTACGCTATAAGGGGGTGATTATATGGCAGATTTAAGCGGTGTACCCATGGATGAACTCCAGAACGAAATATTCAAGATGGTTCAGGAAGACATGGGCAAAAAACAGTTGAAAGCAAAAGATATAACAAATGCGATGATCCAGAAATTTGGTGAGGACAAGTGCTCAAAAGAGAGCTGTAAGGAAGCCATCAGGACACTGATAGATTCCGGTAGACTTGTTTACGGATATTTCGGTGGCAGTAGTTCGATTCAGGTTCCCCATAAGGAAGGCTCAGAACCTGACAAGTAAACCCTGTTAAAAAGGCTGTAGAAAAGAGGATATCATTATGCCGGAACTCAAGGTTGTTAAAAAGAAAAAAGGTTTAAGGCTTGGAGGTGGAGATACATCTGAAGCAATAGGTGGGTCTTCGCTTCGTCCGCGATACACGCCGAAGGATCCCCCCTGCGCGATATCATGCCCCATAGGCACAAAGATCAGGGAATACATGACCATGATAAAGGACGGCGAGAGCTTAGAAAGGGTATGGGAACATGTTACGGATTATAATCCTTTGCCTGGTGTAACGGGCAGGGTGTGTCCGCACCCCTGTGAAGGAGGTTGTAACAGGGAACAGGTAGACGGTTCCGTAGGCGTTAATGATATCGAACGGTTTATCGGGACGTACGGCATAGAACATAAGCTGCAGCATAAAAAAATATCAGATCAAAACTTTTCGGAAAAGATCGCGGTGATAGGTGCAGGTCCCGCAGGTATATCCTGCGCTTATCACCTGGCGAGGCGGGGATATCCGGTGACAGTATTTGAGGCAAAAGAGAAAACAGGCGGGATGCTGCGGTACGGTATACCACGGTATAGATTGCCGGATGAGGTCATAGACGCAGAGTACAATTCAATCATTAAAGACCTCGGTATTACGCTGAAGTCCGGAGTGAAGGTTGGCAAGGATATCTCATACGACGATCTTAAAAAAGAGTTTAAGGTTATCTATGTTGGCATTGGAGCTCAAAAGGGCAGTAAACTGAATATTCCCGGTGAAGATGCAATGAATGTCTTGACCGGCGTGGATTTCCTGGAACAGATAAGCTCCGGTAAGAAAGTCGAGATCGGTAACAAAGTATGCGTTATTGGCGGCGGAGATACTGCGATAGATGCCGCGAGGGTTTCAAAGAGGCTTGGCGCGGATGTCACGATCCTGTACAGAAGGACAATAAATGAAATGCCGGCCATCAAGACAGAGATTCAGGAGGCTGAAGAAGAAGGTATTCATTTTGAATTTCTGACAGCACCGGTTGCGGTCGTCAAAAACGGTGACAAGGCTACCGGCATTCAATGTATAAAAATGGAACTCGGCGCTCCTGATGCAAGCGGCAGGGCAAGGCCCGTACCTATAAAAGGTTCTGAGTTTATCACGGAATCTACGGCAATCATCGCAGCTGTCAGTCAGATAGTGGACTTTACCGGCCTTGAAAGATTCAAAAATGAAAG
>JAKAHI010000119.1 GCA_021815065.1 bacterium
GACATTATCAGCGTGAATCCAAAGACGGATAACCTCGCATTGATATTCATGGGTACGCCCGAGCAATTGAAGTCCGTCAGTGCCATGGGAGAAAAGGTCATAACGAAGCCGTTCAGGATCGACGCGCTTATCGGCACCATATCCGGCATCTATCAGAAGCGGCAAAAGACCATAGAGTTATCGAGGGAAAACAAGGAAATAGAAGGGAACCTTTCCCAGATATCGCTGATCGATCTGCTCCAGATATTCAGCATGAACAAGAAAGACGGAACCATAACCATATACTCGGATAAGGGAAATGGTTTCATATATCTTCAGGAAGGCAATATCATAAACGCCACGTTTGAAAAAGTCGAAGGCGTCAAGGCATTTTACCGGTTGCTTACCGTCAAGAACGGCAAGTTCGAATTTATACCGCATCGTGCGCTGACACCGACAAGGATCACCTCGACGACCGAATCCCTGCTGATGGAAGGTATGCGGCAGATCGATGAAATGAAGAAGAATAAAGATGTTCTCCCGCCGCTCGATGCTGTCGTAAAATTGAAGAAAAAACTCTCGGAACTGCCGAAGCAGGTGAGGACAATCACGCAGGAGGTATTGCTGCTCCTCGAATTCTACAACAAGGTAGAGGACATCGTGGATAACTGCACATTCCCGGATTATGATGTACTCCGGGTACTGGTTGCCCTCCTTGAAAAAGGCATTATAGAGATTGTACAGCACGTAACGCCGAAGACCAGCGACCGTGAAGGTACTCTTCTGGCAAACGAAGAGATATTCAAATTGCTGGAGATCGTTTCAATAAACAAGCATACGAAGCTGGAATCGCACAGGGGAAGGGTTATCGTGTTGTCCGCCAATTACAATTCCCTGAAAACATTCGTCAATAGCATCAACAATACGCCGAGATTTGTATTGAACAGTTCCTTCGCAGTTTCGGGCAGCAGGGACGATGTCGTGTTCGGCGAGATCGGGCTGGTATCCCTTACAGAGCTTTTGAGCATAGAGATCATCTCGGTGCCGCCATTGATTGAATATGGCCCTTTATGGATGGCTTTGTCCAGTAGTGCTGTCGGGGTCATCGTCGTGTTCGATAAGGGTTCAAAAGAAATCCTCGGGGCGTTCCTGTCCGCGATACAAAAGTTTAAGAGCGCCAAGACCCTGCCGGTAACGTACGTTTTTGTGACACCGGACGGACATGATGAGAAGGCCAAGGTTATACCCACCTTGAAAAAATTACTATCCTCGGATAGTGATGATCCCATATTTGTTTTAAATAAAGATTCCACGGATAGTTTGAACATTATTCCCACGCTGTTAAGGAAGGTTATAAACCTATGATAGATCTTCATACACATTCGTTGTTCAGCGACGGCGAACTTTTGCCGTCTGAGCTTATCAGAAGGGCGAAGGTGATCGGTATTAACGTTCTCGCGATTACGGATCATGTTGACTTCTCCAACTATCTTTTTGTTATAGAACATATTAAGGCTGTTGCGGCGCATTTTTCGCTAAAGAAAAACGGCATAAAAGTACTGACCGGCGTAGAGATTACGCATGTTCCTCCGGGAGATATACCCAGGCTTATAGAATTATCGAGGAAGGCGGGTGCCGGAGTCGTTGTTATCCATGGCGAAACAATCGTAGAACCGGTTGAGCCGAAGACGAATCTCGCCGGCATCGAGGGCGGAGCGGATATAATAGCCCATCCGGGCTTTATCAGTGTTAAAGAGGCCGAGCGTGCTGCCAAAAACAACGTTTTTCTTGAGATCAGCGGCAGGGGAGGCCATAGTTTTTCAAATGGCTATGTAGCAATGATAGCAAAACAAACAGGGGCGGGACTCGTGTTCGATTCCGATGCCCATGCGGACAGGGACCTTATGGATTATACGTATGCGTTGAACGTCGTTCGGGGAGCGGGATTGAAAGAAAAGGATTTCATAAAGATGATAGAAAATTCTAAAAAAATTGCAAACGGGGAGGGGCTATGATTCTCAGGTGTGAAGACTGTCAAACGATGTACATGTTTACCGAGGCCCAGCTTAAAAATCAGAACTATAAATTTATCTGTAAAAAATGCGGACATGAAAATATGGTAGCACTGCCCTCCGATGCGGACGTCCAGCAGAACGACGGGCAGCAGGGGTTACCGCCCGAACAGGACCAGCCGGTTTCACCCGAGTCGCATGATTCCGGGGCAGCAGATGCAGCAGACGGCAAACCGGCACAGGATGTCCCTGAGCAGGAAGGCGCGAAGCCGGAGAAAGAGGAAACGAATCTGGATGATATTTTCGAATCCCTTGAAATACCGGACACCGGTGAAAAACAGCCGGCAGATGCTCCTGCCCGGGAAGAGACGATTCCTGAAATGGATTTTACCGATACCGCAAGACAGGACGAAACACCGGTAAAAGAGTCCGGAACAACCGCCGGTGCGGATAAAACGCAAAATACCGTCAGCAATAAGCCGGACGAGCAGGGGGATGTCATAGAGGGGTTCGAAGAATTCTCCATGGATGACATCAAATCCGATGCCGGAGGGGCAGCAGCGCCGGCACAAAAAGCCGGGGTGGAAAAAGAAACCGGTGAGGAGGACACGAGCTGGCTCGAATCAACCGATCTTGGGAAATCTGCTGCCGGCAAGGCACAGGATCAAACTGATATGGGCATACTGCCGGATGAAACCGTATCGATGCAGGAAGAAAGCATGCCCGAACCGGCGGATACAAAACCGCCCCGGCCGGAAAATGTTCCCGGAGCATCCGAAGAAGAAACTTCATTGCTTCAGGAAGGTGCCGTTACCATACCGGAGTCCGTACCGGTAACACAAGATGCGACCCCTGTAAAAAAAATCACCGTTCCGCAAAAGCACCTGCCAAAACTGCTGACCGCATCGATTGCAGGCATCATCATCGTTTTGGGGGCTCTTCTTGGAATTTATTACTATCTTGTCGAGTATACCCCTGCACACCCGGATTTCAAGAAATTGACGTTCATGAGTTACAGCGTAATACCCGCTTCTGCAAAAGCAAAAGCACGCGCAGAACAGTTGCTCGACGGGGCAGATAAACAGTATTTGCAGGGGACCATCAGCGGTTATGAGAGTTCATTGAACCTCTATGAACAGGCTATTACCGCAGACCACCATCTGCTGAACGCTTATATCGGTATAGCAAAGGACTATGCCGTGCTCAAGGACAGGAACAACCTGCAGGGACAGTTGAAAAACAGCGCTCCTTTCCTTTCCCGTCTTAAGATCTTGCTGCACGACGACGCCCGCTACCATCTTGTTGAAACTATGATAGCCATAGCAAACGATGATTACAACCAGGCATCTCGGGAGATCGACACAGCGTTACAAAAGTCTCCTGACCTGCCCGAAGCATTATATTACCGGGGATATATCGATTTTAAACAGGGCGAATCTTTGACAACGGCGGCATCGCTCGTTCAACAAGCTGCAACACTCGAGCCCGATATGATCAAGGCAAAACTCCTGCTTGCAAGAATATATCAACAGCAGCAAGAGCCGTCCCGTGCTGTTGAAATCCTCGATACTATACTTGCCGGTTATCCGTATAATATATCCGCAGTGATTCTCAAGGCACGAATCCAGGCCAGCAGTGCTACCGGTACGACGCAGTCCATAGCCGGACTGAATGATATTTTAAACAAAGCCGGCAGCAAAATAGATTCGTACGATAAGGCAAGCTTGTACTACACCATAGGACGGATGCAGATGCACCTGAGTAATTATCCGGCTGCCGAGGAGGCATTAAAAAATTCCCTCCAGAACAATAAATCCGCGAAAGCATACATAGCCCTTGGTGATGTGTACGTGAAGATCGGCAATCTGAACGAAGCGGAGAACGAATATAAGACGGCCATAGCAACCGACAGTACAACGGCCGAAGGCTACCTCGAGCTTGCCCAGGCATACTATCTCGATAAAAAATATGTCCTTGCCATTTCCTATTATGCCGAATGTCTCAAGCTGGATAAGAACAACCTCCAGGCTCTTTATGGGATGGCCCTTGCACGGGAAGGGAACGGAGAGCTGGATACGGCTTTGAACACGATCGAGAGAGCCGTTCAACTGTCTCCCGATAATCCGGCTTTTATTACCCTGAACGGAAGGCTGCTCAGGAAGAAAAAAGATTACAAGAATGCCGCTGCCATGCTGTCGAATGCAGTGAACCGGTTCCCCTCGTACGCACCCCTCCATACCGAATACGCCGTGGTATTGGGGAAAGAAGGCGATTATACCGATGCGGTTGCGCAATTGAACACAGCACTGAGCATATCACCGGTTTCCGCAACGGACGATGCCTATATGGCTGAAATGCTCAACAAGGAATCGAAGTATGCACAAGCAGAGAAGTATGCTTTGAAGGCCTTATCGATCAATTCTACCCTGCCGTATGGATACGAAGTACTCGGTGACGTCTATTTTAACGAGCGCAGGCTGAGTGATGCGATCAAAGCGTACAATGCTTCTATAGCTGCCCAGCCATACGATGCCAAGGTTTTTTATAAATTGGCAAATGCATACAGGGCCGGGAACGTGTTTACGTCTGCGGTTTCCTGCCTTGAAAGTGCTATAAAGATAAATCCTACCAATGCCGAGTATCATTACGCGCTCGGAAATGTGTACCGTGACATGGGGAATATCCAGTTCGCCATTCACGAGTATACCAGTGCCATAGACAGAGACCCGTCAATGGCTGACGCATACTATCAGCGGGGGCTTATGAATATTGCAGGCAACAATACTATTGCAGCTATCAACGATTTGAAAAACGCCATGAAGTATGCACCGGCTAATCCGGACTACCTGCTTGCGCTGTCGAATTACTATTACAACAACAAAGAAACATACTCTGCCATCGATTACCTTACGATGGCCTTGAAAATTGCGCCCAAAAATCCGGAGATACATTACAGGCTTGGTGAGGCTTACAACTACATAGGCAAGATAGATGATGCAAAAAAGGAATTTCTGACCGCCCTCGGTCTTTCGCCGGATTATTCAAAAGCAATGGTGGGACTCGGTACTATTTATTATCAGAACGGCGATATCGAGCGGGCACAGCAGTACTATAAGAAGGCGATTCAGATTGCTCCGGACAACGGGGGCGCATATTATGCACTCGGTACGGCTTACGAGTATAACGGTATGTATGAAAAGGCATTGACAGAGTATGGATATGCGGTTAAGTTCAGCAAGAATCCGGCGGCTGCATATTTTAAAGAAGGTATGATGCTGGCGAACCTGAACGAGCCTGAACGGGCAAAGGCAGCGCTCCTCAAGGCCATAGGTCTTGGTCTTTCAAGCGAAATGGAAAATACGGCAAAAAACAAATTAAGAAACCTAATGT
>JAKAHI010000120.1 GCA_021815065.1 bacterium
AATAACGGCATTCGGGACCGTTCGTATGGCGGTTGATGCGATAAGAAAGGGCGCTTCTGACTACCTGACAAAACCTTTTGAAAAAGAAGAGCTTTTGCTTTCCATAAAACAGGCGTTAATAGGTAAGGGCGGAATGGAGCATCACGCCAGTCATGGTATTATCGGCTCTTCATCGGCCATCAAAGGAATTCTCGGCACAATAAAACGTATTGCTGATTCGGATGTGCCGGTCCTCATCACGGGCGAGTCAGGCACCGGCAAGGAGGTCATCGCACGCGCTCTCCATTCCTCAGGCAACAAAAAAAATAAGGCATTTGTTGCTATCAATTGTGCGGCCATTCCTTCGGACCTGCTTGAGGCCGAGCTGTTCGGATACGCAAAAGGCGCATTTACCGGCGCTATCAAAGATAAAGAAGGCAGATTTTCGCTCGCAAACCAGGGCACCCTGTTTCTCGACGAAATAGGGAGCATGGATATCAGATTACAGCCAAAGCTGTTGCGTGCAATAGAAACCGGTGCCATTGAAAGGCTCGGTGACGTCGAGGTCAAAAAGATCGATGCAAGAATCGTATCAGCCACGAATGCAGATCTTGCGGACTTAATCAAAAAGGGAGCATTCCGGGAAGATCTCTATTACAGACTCAACGTCGTCCATATACACATTCCTCCGCTGCGGGAGCGCAGGGAGGATATCTCCCTGCTCGCCGGACATTTCTTAAACCAGTATGCCCCCGGAGGAAAGCTTGTGCTCAGCAATAAAGCTATGAACAGGATTGTGAATCATCCATGGTACGGTAATGTACGGGAGCTCCAGAATTTTATACGGCGGACCGCGGTGATAAAGGACGGCGGGACGATCACGGAGCAGGACGTCGAATCGAACCTGTCTCCATCCGTTTCCCTGCACGAGCATACGTCTGCTATCATTGATGAATCCATGGATGAGGCCGAAAAACGCATGATCGTATCTGCTCTGGATAAAGCAGGATACAATAGGTCCAAAGCGGCAAAGATTCTAAAAATACCGAGATACAAACTGATCTATAGAATAAAAAAATATAAGATAGCTGCCCCCAAAAGTACATCCGAATGACAGGGTAGCGTGTGTTTGAAATTATTTTTTTTTCTTCTTCTCTGCCGCGTCTTTTTTTAGGACAAGGGTCCTCTCTCCCAGCAGGCCGAACTTCAACCATTTAAATCCGAACTTCAAAAGTTCCTGGTCGTCTACTTTCATGCGATCTACCGTAGCCGGATCCACCTCGAAAAGATCGAGGAATTTACTTTCAAAGACAAACCTTCTGAACTTATCGATATTATAGCAGGTCATATAAAACATATCGATTACGGATTTGTCCGGTACCTTGTCTTTCCATCCGCTTTCCACACCGGCGATCTGTCCGAACAGCATATTCATATTGTCGTAGGTTATAAATCCCTGATCCTCCAGCCAATCCTCCAGGATCCATTCTTTCGGCTCCTTCTGGCCAAAACAGAAATCTTCGCCAACGATAAGCTTGAATTCGTCCTCCTCGGTGCTGTCTTTGTCGAGCGGATACAAACGGCATGACCACGGTCTGTCCTCATAGATACTGCACCCTTCTTCGGTGAGGAACTGGCAAGCTTTATCTCCGTCTTCCCGCATTTTGAATAAGACGACCGGCAGGCTGGACCCGTCACCGATCAGCGTCCTCGTATATTTTTCAAGAAACTCTTCCGATGAAATGCCGAGCCTTTTTTTCATTCTCAGAATATCATACGGCGTTAAAAATATGTTTACGTTCCTGCAACACTTTGTAAAACACGCCACTCCTTTGTGACACGAAAATCTGAACTTACCGTACATCGTTATATTCATAATTCTTCCTCTCTATGCCTGCATAATTTCTTTTATAAACGTTTCCGCGTAATCTTCAAGGACATCTGCGTTTCCCGGCATAACCATATCAAGCTGTTTTGTATAAATAGTCAATCTTCCCAGCATATCCATGATACTAACGAATTTATTTTGTTCGCATTTTGCACATATGCCCCTGACGGTATCATCCGTCCGTTTTACATAAAACTGGTACTTTTGAAGGACCATGGTTATCAGTTCGGCCCTCTTTATTCTCCTGTCAAAATCAGCGCCTCCGCCCTGGAATATAAACCGGATATAATTATCGTTTGGCTCCTGAGTGCAGAGGCCTTCTATGGTCGATATATGGTATCCCATCCGTATGTTGAAATTCATATATTCATTGCTTATCAGTGCCAGATTTTTTTCATATAATCTTTCCTGAAGCTGCGGGTTTGCCATGGTATTCATAAGCACAGAGACAAAGCCGTCTCTACTCACGGGCCGGACATCTGCCGGTTCCTTCTTTATGCCGCGCCAGAACGCAAGGAACGGTATGGAGATAATCGATGCCTCCGTTATCTCTTTTTCTTTTTTTAAACCGCCTCCGAGGTCTATGATATAAACCTCGAACTTCGCCGCCGTTTTAAGCCGTATCGCAGAAACTTTATCTACGGACACGTTCTGTGCGATAAGGAACATCTCATTCATGGATGCCTGGTGTGCAAACCGGATAATGTCATGCATAGTATGGATGGATTCCATGGTAAAGTTGGTGCCGTAAGGATCTATAAGGTTTAACGGCGTTACATACTCAAGGAATTTATTCATCATAAGAAGGGCCGGGGTATCTTTAAAAATTCCCTTTTTGGAATGCGGCTGTTTGAACAACTCGCCGGCATAGCCCTCGTATACGCGTCCATGGTCAGCATCTACGCTGACCAGAACACCGTTCCCGATTGTAGCGGCGGCATCGCGGGCATTGACGATTGCGGGTATCTGAAACTCCCTCGCAAGCGTCGCCATGTGTCCCGTTGGACTTCCGATATCGGCTACGATGGCCTTCGCCCTGTTCATAATACTGACGAATCTGGGGGAAGAATTCTTTACCACTGCAACCCCGCCGTTGGGAAACCTGGAGATGTCTTCATCCGTATCTACAAAAAATACCGGGCCATACCCAATACCCGATGATGCTGTTTCCGCATTGCTGATGAGCAGTTTATGCCTAGTTGGATTTACGGAAACGTCCGTTACGCTGCGCTTCAATATGCCGAGCGGGGTTGTTTGCAATATATAAAGTTTATCGTGGTCATCGTATGCCCATTCTATCATCTGTGGACGCCGGTAGTGCTGTTCTATCTTCAACGCACAATCCGTAAGCTCTTTTATCTGCTGCACGCTCATGGCTGGTTTTCCGGAGGTCCATTCATCCACCTTGATTTCCACGATCCCTTTGTCTGTTTCTGACATGACAAGCATTTTGGTTTTATTCGCTATCTTGGATTCGATAACATTTCCATCGGCCTTCGATACAATGAAGAGATCCGGCGCTATGTCCCCATCTACGATATACTTACCCAGTCCCCAGATAGCATTTATGATAATGGCGGTATCTCCGTGTGCAGCAAAAGGATCTGCCGTATATATCACGCCGCTTGACTTTGCACGCACCATGGTCATACAGCCGACACTCATTGCTATATCATCCTGCCGGAAACCCCTGTTCGTCAGATAAAACAACGCCCGTTGACTGAACCTGCTCGCAACGACTTCCTTATAGGATTGCAGAATATCTTTTATGCCTACATTGAGTGCCGTTGTATATTGCCCGGCAAAACTGAACTCCGTACTTTCACCTGCGGCACTACTCCTCACGGAAAAAGAGGTGCCGATCCCTTGTTTATCCATGAGCTCTTTGCAGTGGGCTTCGATAGCTTGACCGAGCTGTGGGGGTAAAGAACTATTCATGATTATTTCCTGGACCTGTAAACTTATTTTTACGGTAGACTCAAAATCATTGATATCAAGCCCCGAAAGCAAATTTTCTATCCTCTGTTCGAGATTATTATTTTCAAGAAAGGCTTTATACGCGTATGCGGTTATGGCAAAACCACCGGGTATGGTCAAGCCGAGTTTGTTTTTAATTTCGCCCAGTTGGGCATTTTTCCCCCCGACACTGTTGATTCTTTCCGCCGTTATATCTTCATAAGGCACGACAAGATCATCAAAAGGTATATCGTTTTTTTGAGAGAGGATCCGGCCAATGTTTTCTTTTAAATCATCGTATATTTTGTTCAAACCGGCGTATTTGTTGCCGGAAAGACCGTTGAGGCGGTTCAATATTTTTTTGATGACAGTTAACATTGCCTCGGCGTTTATGCGCAAATAGCCTATTTCAAATGCCTCGTCACCGGATGATTTTTCCTTTAATTCGGACATGATTCGCAGAACGAGATCATTGTTGGACAACAATCTCAGGTAATCGGTATATTTTTGTTGTAACACAACAGTATCAAAAGATGCTTTTTCTCTTAAAAGATTGATCCTCACCTTTTCGTAACCCTCATCACTATTTATAGTGTATACCACTTCCTTGCTGATTTGAAGATAAATTATTAATGAAGTACCGTTGCGCCGAGTTTTATGCCGACGATTATTACAGCGACAAAAGCAATAAGGGAGAACAGCATCCTTACATTGGGTCCGCCCGCTTTCCTTGTAAACGATGCCCCTATAACGGAGCCTATCGTCGAGCTTATAAGAAGAGAGGTAACCAGTACTAAATCGATATTGCCCTCAAGCGAGTAGGTAAACGATCCGTAAGCAGCGGTAAAGAGGATGCTGAAAAGGCTCGTTCCCACAGCTATCACCGTCGGACACCCTATGATATAGATAAGTGCCGGCATCATGATAAACCCGCCGCCGATGCCCATAAATCCGCTCAGCACCCCTGTAACGAAGGCAATGCCGGTAATAACCCACAGGGAAATTCCCGGAATACCGGAGGCATTGAATCTCAGCATAGGTTTCCATTTCAAAGCCCTTATTTTTTTTACACCTTCGGATGCCTCGGGCTCACCCGAGCCTTGAGCCCCGGACGCCACCCTTCTCGTCATCTTCATTGTCTTCAAAGACTCTCTGAAGATCGATAAACCGATCAAGCTGAGCATTACGATATAGGAAATGCTCAGAATAATCTCCAGGAGATCCACATGATGTCCTCCGGTCGAAGGCAGTAGATTCTGCAGGCCTTTAATGAGATTGAGAAGCTTTGCACCCGCCTCAACCCCGACGGATGTTCCCAAGACCATGACGATTCCAAGTTTATAATCAATATTACCGTACTTGCTGTGTCTGATAGTCGAAGCCACGGTGATCCCTACGAGAAGTGAAAGACTCGAACCTACTGCTACAGGGTAAGGAACTCCGAATATGGCATTAAGCATGGGGGTTATAAGAAATCCTCCGCCAACACCAAAAAATCCAGCCATGCCGCCGACAACAAAACCAAACAGCAGCATCCACACGAG
>JAKAHI010000121.1 GCA_021815065.1 bacterium
CAGGTATTGGGTGCGTAGACTGCAAGAAGGTGGTTATAGAAGAGATAAATACCTTGCTTGCACCAATAAGGGAGAAGCGGGAAAGCCTCGTGAAGCAACCGGACATCCTCAAGAATATTGTCGAACGGGGCAATAAAAAGGCCGCTGCGTTTGCATCCGCAACGATACAAGAAGTAAAAGAGGCAATCAAGATCGTTTATGATTTCAGAACCGCAGGACTATAGGGTTAAGCTGGAAATATTCGAAGGTCCGCTCGACCTTCTTCTTTTCCTCATAAAGAGGAACGAGCTCGATATCTACGATATCCCGGTTTCGTTTATTACGGAACAATACCTCACTTACCTCGGCATGATGCAGGTGCTGAATGTCGAGCTTGCCTCGGAATTCCTGGTAATAGCCGCAACACTGCTTGAGATAAAGGCGCGGATGCTTATCCCGGCATCGGCTGAACCGGAAGAAGAAATAGAAGATCCAAGACTGGAACTTACCAACAGGCTGCTCGAGTATCAGCGTTTCAAGGACGCAGCCGGTCAGATGAACAATCTCAACATGCTGTACAGGGACACGTTTCCGAAGGGTATGCAGGAAAGCATAGAGGCCGAGGACACGTCTTTAAACATAGAGGCCGATGCCTATGAGCTGCTGGTCGCGTTCAAATCCATTCTGGACAGGGCCAAGGGCGAGAAAATAGCCTACATGACCGTAGAAAGGGTCAGCGTTGCCCAGAGAATAAACGATATCATGGAGCGTATAAGTATTGCAAAAAGTATAGTATTTGATACACTTCTTCCCGAAGAGTACACCAAAATGGATATTGTCATAACAATACTCGCGGTACTTGAACTACTCAGACTCAGAATGATACGGTGTGAACAAAAAGAACCATTCGGTAATATATGGCTCTATGTGCCGGAATAAGATCAATACAGAGGTAATATGGAAACAGAAAAACTCACAGCAATAATCGAAACCCTTATATTTGCATCCGAGAAACCGCTCAAGGTAAAGTATATCGAGCAGGTTATGTCCGTCATCGACCTTGGAGAGCTAACGATCCCGGGGCTTATAGAGACATTAAAGGCCGGGTATGCGTCCGAAGAGAGCGGGATTGAGCTTGTAGAGGTTGCCGAAGGCTGGCAATTCAGGACAAAGCCGCAGTTTGCAGAATGGATAAAAAGACTGAATACCGTACGGCCTTCAAAACTATCGGCTCCTGCCATGGAAACCCTGGCCATCGTGGCGTACCGCCAGCCCATAACAAGGGCTGAGATAGATTATGTCAGGGGTGTCGACAGCGGCGGTGTTATTAAAACGCTGCTCGATAAGAGGCTGATAAAGATCATAGGGAAAAAAGAATTGCCGGGAAGACCTCTTGTCTATGGGACAACGCAGGAGTTCCTCGAGGTATTCAGTTTAAAGGACATCTCAGCCTTGCCAAACCTGCAGGACATTAAACAGATGAGTTCAGCGGAAGAAGAACTTGAGCGCAACCAGACCGAGCTTCCCCTTCCGGCAACCGAACCAACAGATGAAGAATAAGCTTTTTATTTGATTTTTAATTTTGAATATTGAATCGTAGAAATGAAATTGTAGAGGCTGGCATACCCCGACCGCTATAACACATTGTATAACTATGATAAAATATAACTTCTACAGCAGCATCGCCGGCATAGACGAAGTCGGCAGGGGACCGCTTGCAGGTCCTGTCGTAGCATGTGCGGTCGTTATTCCCAACGACATGCACTGTAAATTCATTAAGGATTCAAAACTTCTGACACCATCGTCACGGGTCAAGGCCTATGAATATCTTACCGAGCACGCATTGTCGTACGGCATAGGTATTGTGGACGAACAAACGATTGACACGATCAACATTCGAAATGCGACAAAGCGGGCAATGGAGCAGGCATTGTCCCTGTTGCATTATACCGTTGAGCTCGTATTGATCGACGGGAACATGGAAATCGATACCGAACTGCCGCAGAAAACGATTGTTGACGGGGACAGACTGCATCCGAGCATATCCTCTGCCTCTATTATAGCAAAGGTCTACCGGGACAGCATCATGGAAAGATACGCGCTGCAATATCCCGAATACGGATTTGCCAAACATAAGGGTTACGGAACAAAAGAACACATAAAGGCCTTATTGAAATACGGTCCCTGCCCCATTCACCGGAAGACATTCCTCAATAAGATATTTGCCAAACAGCAGAAGCTGTATTTCTAAACTTAGTCCCTGCCGGTTCTTCAGAATCTCTTGCGGATCCCCTTCTTTGGAAAAAGAGGACAGAGCACTCCCCCACTCGTTGCGTAAACTTCCCTATTTTGAAAATACATTTTTCGGGTTTATGGAATCCAGGAGTTTACGGGCAAGAGGTTTGTCGTACATAACCCAGCCTGCACGGTATGAAGGATCCTTAAAATGCAGCACCTCTTGGAGAACATCCCGAGCCTTGTCATTTTTGCCTTCGCTTATGTACACCTTGGCTAAGGTGGTGAGGGGCATTGTATAACGGGGATCTATCTTCAATGCTTCATGAACATATTTGATTGATTTCGAATCACTGCCTCCGAATGCACCGGGAAGCTGATAATACAGTTCTGCGTATGCCTCCAATACGAACAATGATTTTGGATTCAACGTATACGCTTTATCAAGGCCGTTCAAAAATGCCGGCAGGGAGAGCAGTGCCTTTATAAGGTTTTCACGCTGCGCCATCCTTCCTATGTTCCCTGCATACCAGAAATAAGCGTCGGATGCTTCGGGATTCAGTTTGATTGCTTTTTGTGCGGCAAGCTTACCGGCTTCATAATCCTTCAGTGCGTCCGTATGCGTGAGGTCTGCGAAATCCCCCATAGTCAGATCTGCCATGGCAATCTGCGTATAAGCCTTTGACAATACAACGGGATCCTTGTTCTCCCCGATGACCTGCCCGTACAGAGCAATGGCCCTCTGGATATTCGATATATCTCTATCGTAATTGTAAAATACTTGATCCGCCTGTTCAATTGTCGCCGCGCGCGCATTCAGACTGAATACAAGAAAAGGTACAATCCATAGCAGTACAAGCATATTTTTCCCGTTCAGACTATTTCTCATTATGTTCATTCAGCGCTCCTGCTTTTTTCGCCGGTCCGATCTTCACCTGGCTTATGGCAAGGCTGTACAGGTTTACATCGGGGAATCCCGATTCCATGAAAAACGGTTCAAAGGGTCCCTGCTCGACATGCAGTACAATGGTACTATTCCCATCAGGGAGATACACGGACGGCAGGGTAATTTTCCCGACATTCGGCGGCACGATCGAGGATATATCAAGACGGGCTACGAGCGTTGCATCGAGAAACACATCGAGATCCGTTACCTTCGTAAAGGGACGAAAAATCGAAAACTCGACAGATGCATACCCGCCCTTCCAGTGAGACAGCCGTATTTCTGCATCGTTCGACATCCAGCGGTACGCAATGCCGTTTTGATAGTACCTCGGCTCATACCATCCCGTACCGAGATAGAGAATCGGTTTAAAAACGGGCTTCGATAACCGCGGTACGGCAAACATCGCAGTATCGTGATCGTTAAAGACAGGCTTGCCGAATATCCTTGTCAGTTGTTTGGAGAGCGCCTTCTCCGTATTGTTATCGAAGTCCGTGGACAAAAACGTCTTATGCAGGACCACCGTACGAATATCGTCACGGTCCAGCGCCTTTATGCCGTAGGGTACATAATCGGGCATGTCTCTCTGTATGATATCTCCATAGTTGAGCGTCTGGGGCTCGCTGAATACCTGCAGTAACGGGTTCAAAAGCGTAAAATCGTTCCCATGATTCGGGGTTCTCGGCAGGTGGCCGTAAACAATGCGTTTATGATGGTACGTCTGATAATACATGTACTTGTATGCATAGTCCACGTACGGCAGAGTGAGATCGTTGCCCGACGGCAGGTCATATATCACTTTCACGGAAGGATTGGACTTTAAGGTTTTATACAGGGCGGGTATGGATGCATTTGATGTGGTAAAGGGTATATGGGTGATCGATTCAAACGGTATCACGACGGCAAGAACAGCGGCCGCAATGATCGTTGTGGCATTCCTGCGCATCATGACGGAAAGTCCCGATGCGGCAAAGACGGACAACATAAGTTCAACATCCAGCGAGTACCTGTTGGGGAACCTCAGGAAATCGAGCACCGGTATCTTCCAGATCAAGTAATACGGCATCGGGATCAGCACATACGATTTTCCTTCATTGAAGAGCATGGGGCCGTTGATCTGAAGATACGGACCCAGGGAAAAAATGAACGCTGTTATGAGAAAAGCAAGAAACAGCACCTTGAACCTGGGACTCGACTTGAATATACCTATGAAACTCAGCACCAGGACGATGTAGCCGATGAAATAATGGGCTATCGTCGGATTGAAGTTATAGCCAATGTAGAACTTGCGCCACAAAAAGGTGGTATGGGTCGGCATGAAATATCCGAGGAGGTCCTCGGAGTAAAGCACTGCGTCCTTTGCCAATGAGTGCGCTGAATGCAGGGACTGCACCGTGCCCACCATCGGAAGATAAAAAGGCAGGACCGCGGCCGCCGTCAGGATACCGGACACCACAAGCCCCCAAAACCTCTTTTCGTGCAGTATCAGCCGCCGCTCCGCAAACAGGGCGTACAGGACAAACACGACACTGAAAGTAACGAGGAAATAGATGGCTATGTAAGGATCCGAAAGTGCTACCAGGATTGCACAGCAAGTCATCAGGATAACGTGCTTAACGGTCTGCTCATCGAGAAAGCTGATAAAAGCATACAAAAACAGAGGTATGAATTCTATGGTTGTAAGTCCAAGCGTGCCCACGGTGCCGGCAACAAAATGAAAGGTTGAAAACGTATAAATGACCCCTCCTATGAATGCGGGCAGATCGTTTCTGATAAGCTTCTTCAGGAAGATAAACATAAAAAAGCCGGAAAGGACGAAGTGTGTGAGTATCAGGAGGTTGTAGGTAACGAGGTTCCCGAATATGAATTGGAACGGCAGGGATCCGAGCTCGTTGACCGGCGTTGACCAGACCATCGGAATATTGTGCATGGGATAATAAATGGTATTGTTCACCAGGGGATTGGTATGGAGGGTAAAGAGAGCGTATTTAAACCACCAGATGTCCCATAAGAACATATACGCATCACCGCCGCCGATAACCCTGCTGCTTAAGTGCAGGATTGCCGGATAGGTAAACCCCAGTGCCAAAAGAAGGTAAAGCAGAAACGCAAGCGATCGGGGAAGCCCGAATGATGCATTTTCATTTTCAACTGTAATAAAGTTATCGGTCATATCCCGTCTCATCCCC
>JAKAHI010000122.1 GCA_021815065.1 bacterium
TGAGCACCGGTGGGATAATTGTGATCCGTAAACCATGCATAGCCGGCACCACCCCTTGAACCATCGTAATCTGCCACATTGAAAACACCGTCCTGGTTCCAGTCATAACAGGAAAGGTTGTAATAACCGCCGCCTGAAACACAGGACATTGTTGCGGAAACAGGTCCCGATGCTGTCTGGCATGTGCACCCTGTTATAAACCCGCCGGTCACTTCTGTAAAATTATAAGGAGGAGGCAGCTCCCTGTAATTCAGATGGATCTTATCGGTGAGGTCCGGTCTGTTCCATTCTATGCCTGAATCGAGTATCGCTATCAGGATGTGCGGATCTCCTGTTGTATACTGCCATGCCCTGTCGGCGCTGAACCCGCTGACGCCGTAGAGCTGTTCCGGTGTATTAAGGGACGCGGTTCCCTGAACAAGGTATGGTTCGAAACTGAAGAAATTCCAGTCCTCGTCCAGTACCCCTGCACTAGAGTTGAAATAGGTACCGGTGGGTCCAAACCCGCGTTCTGCTTTGGCATAATTGGGATCCCACGGAAGGTACGGCACCCAGTCGGAACTTTTTATGGAGTTCGGTGTACCGGGTGTGCCGGGCCAGTTCGGGTTGCCGCCCTGGGCAAACAGTTTAACGCTTGCCAGTAAGCCTATCGCTGAAACAACCGTAAGGATTGTTACCACCTTCGTATTCATGTGTCTCCCTCCTAATCCCCCTCTTTCCCCCTTTAGTAAAGGGAGACGAAAAGGAATTTGCTTATATGCTCAAAGCCAACTCGAACCCCTGTTTTATGGCATCCAGGGCCTTGGCTGTAGAAACCGCGTCTCCGATAACATGAATGCGCTTGTCTTTTGACTGCGCGAAGGGGTTGTACGGGATCACACCGGTTGCCAGGACAATCACACCTGCGTCAAATGCCTGGGTCTGACCGTTGTTCTCTGCATATACCTTTCCTTCTTCTATTCTGGTCACCTTTGTGTTGGTATACATCTTGACGCCCCGCCGCTTCAATTGCTGCATGATGGGCCACCGGGTAGACCTGCCGATGTCTTTGCCGGTCTTATCAAGCATTTCAAGCATGATGACCTTTCTGGTCGACTGCTTCAGGAGTTGCTGAACAAGCAGGGGATCTTCTGCGTCGTTTTCGAGCAGGAACCGGGCTGTTTTCTCGTTCATGGTACCGTCCTGGGTAAGGTACAGCGCGACATCGCATCCAACCGCCCCACCCCCGATGATCACGATATTTTCAGACGTACCGGGGAACTCGGAGGATAAAACATCCCATGCAAGCCTGACCGACCCCTCCTCAAGTCCCTCTGCGAGGCCCTCTATCTTCGGTATAAGAGGGGTACCGCCTGTTGCAACGATAATCTCGTCGGCCTTGAGCTTCGTGAGCTTGTTTTTACCGACAGGCGTTCCGAGATGGAGTTTCACGCCGTGATGCTCAAGCTGGTGTGCGTAATAGAGCATCAGGTTATAAAACCCTTCTTTGTCCGGTACCACACTTGCAAGATTGAATTGCCCGCCTATCCACTGTTCCTTTTCATAGAGATCCACTTTGTGTCCTCTTTTGGCGAGTGTCACCGCAGCCTCAAGACCTCCGGGACCTGCTCCTATGACAGCAATCTTTTTCGGTTTCCTGGTTTTGCCGACCTTTATCTCGTGTTCCCTGCCGGTAATGGGATTCACCAGACAATTGGCAGGAAGACCGTTGAATATATTATCAAAACATCCCTGGTTGCAGGCTATGCAGGAGTTTATCTCATGCAGTTCGCCTTTCCGCGCCTTTTCAGGGAACATCGGGTCTGCAATCAATGCCCTGCCCATAACAACCATGTCGGCCCAGCCGTCATTGATGAAACGCTCCGCAAGCTTTGGATCGTTGATCCTGTTCGACGCTATAACAGGAATCCGTACAGCCTGCCTGACCTTCATGGCCAGGTACGAGAACGCTCCCTCGGGTACGGAGAAGGTGAGCTGGGGCACGTGCGTTTCGTGCCAGCCGCCGGTTATATTGAACCCGTTTATGCCCAGCTGCTCCAATGATTTCGCAAACTCTACCGTTTCGTTTATCGTATTGCTTCCCTTTACAAAATCACTACCTGAAAGCCTCATGATAATTGCAAAATCATCACCGACTGCCTCTCGTATCTTTTTGTATACCTCAATACCAAACCGCATCCTATTATCACGTGTACCGCCGTATTCATCCGTCCTTTGATTGGTCAGTGGTGACAGAAACTGACATATTAAATAGCCTGCCGATGCAAGGATCTCAATACCGTCCATACCTGCCTTTTTTGCCCGGAGAGCCGCATCAGCGTAATACTGCTGAATCTGCTGAATTTCATCCTTTGTCAGCGGCCTCGGTGCCTCATTGGTAAGCTTCGAAGGCACTGCAGAAGCCGATACCGGTGTTTCTCCGTTTATCATCCATGACGCAACATACCGCCCTGCATGATAAAGTTGTGCAAATACCTTTGTTCCGTGGGCATGGATTTTTTGTGTCAGGGCAGTCATCCCGGGAACAAAGTCGTCCGTGTCCAGCCGGATCATGAAATGGCCGCCGCCTACCTTATCTATCGTACAGCCGCCGACCACGATCAATCCGGCTCCGCCCTTTGCCCGGTTCTCGTAGAATGCGGTCATCTGATCCGTAACATAGCCTTCAGGCGTGTAGTTCAGGTGCATGGCAGGAAAGACGATCCTGTTTTTTATTTCGAGCTTGTTCACCTTTATGGGGCTGAACAAGGCATTAAAATGTGTGTTGTTCATGTGTTCCTCCATTTTTTAGCCTATACCTCACCGGCTATCCGATGTCTATAAAAATAACTCGGGGACTGAGTTCCTATTTGCCCCCGCAGCTCGGACAATGGGGATTTTTTTGTAAAGGAAATGTCCGGAACTGTGTTGTCTCGCCCTCCCATATCAACAGTTTATTCTTGAGCGGCTTGCCGAGGCCGGGAAGATATTTTATGGCCTCGAGCGCCTGCAGCGAGCCGATGACCCCGGGGGTGGCTCCCAGTACCGGGAAAACCTCCTTGGGAGGTGCTTCCTCGAAAATACATCTCAGACAAGGTGTTTCGGGAGATTGAATAAAAGATAACCTCCCTTCAATGCCCCATATACTGCCGTATACCATAGGAATGTGTTTTCGGATCGCACAATCATTGAGGATATAGCGCGTCGGGAAATTATCCATGCAGTCCATGATTATTTCCGCATCGCCCACCAGTTTGTCCACATTGTCTTCAACGATCTTATCCGTAATGGCTGTTATTTTGATATTCGGATTGAGTCTTTCGAGGGTCATTTTTGCGGATACAGCCTTGTTGGTACCGATCCTCGTGTGGTCGTGCACTATCTGGCGGTTGAGGTTCGAAAGGTCCGGCGAATCAAAATCGCAGATAACGATATGCCCTATACCGGCAACCGTGAGATAGATCGAAACAGGCGAACCGAGCCCTCCTGCACCCGCAATAAAAACCGTCGATGCCTTGAGCTTTTCCTGTGTTGCCTCGCCCCATCCGTCCATCATCATCTGCCGCGTGTAACGTTTTTTTTCATCTTCTGTCAGCGTCATTCTCTACCTCCATCGTATCGAATATTTAAAATTCTCCGTCAGTCGCTGCGTTTGCCCTTTAGAGGGCCACACCCATCCTAACGGGATTTACTGTTCGTATGGTTTACAATAAAATTGCCGTTCAGCCAATGTCTGGACGTAAAGCCTATCATATTTGTCCGCACGGATTCCGGTGCGACAAGAAAATTGATCGCAGGTCCTCCTTCTATCGTTACATCGGTATACCCGTCATCCGTTAATTCTCCATCGATACCATAACCGCCGTCTGATTGTATAGTTACTTTGCCAGCAACACCGTTGAATGCCTTTTCGTGGAGCATTCTGCCGCTTGATAATGCACGAATGTTTGCTATGATTGAAAAAGAATTCATGGACACCGACAGGAAATAGAAGTTATCGATGCCTTTTTTTTCAGGCTGATAGAAGGGTTTGAACCAAAGGACAAGCTTTTGGAGCACCGAGGCAACCGATAAAAGGGTTTTATTGTAAGGGTACACCCTGCCGTCGATTGTTATATGCGCCCGGATCTTTTCAAAGAAGTACTTACCTTTTTGTGTACCGAGGATAAAGTTTCCTATGATTGTTGTCGTAAGGTTCGCCGCGCTCTGAAAGCTCGGGTTGCCCGCGGCATAATATTCTTTTTGTATCTTATAAACGATGCCGTTGGAAAACGTAAACCCGTACCTTGTGCCGTGCTCCGTATCTTTTATTTTTAAAACCTTAAGCGGTATCGTCGAAAGACGCTCTTCACCCTTATGGAAGTCCCTGATATGATCCATGATTATGCGCACGGTGTCGATCGGAGATTTCCGTATGCCGAGATTGTTTGCAGCCATATTCATGGTTCCGCCCCTGAGCGGCAGCAGGATGGGAATTTTTTCATGGGGCAGGTGCTTTATAAGCTCTGTTATACCTATCTGGAGTGTCCCATCGCCTCCGTTCAGGATAAGCAGGTTAATACCTTCCTTTTTTATCACATCAATAACGGTTTCGAGGTCCTCGATCGAATAGGTGTCGAGGATAACGGTATCCCGCTGAACGTAGGGCAGAAACCTGCTCTTGTTGTATGCCTGCTTCTTGTTCTTACCGGCATTCATGTTGTTGACAATGCAGCACCGGAGTATCATCGCCGTCTCCGGTTATACTGTCTGTACCCGGGAATCATGATATAATCCCTCTCTGCCGGCGCAGGGTAATTTACCATACAAATCTGCATTGAATCCCTCCGTCATACACACTGCCTCCGAACGTGTATCCCTGCTGATACTGCGAAACAGGCTGTGTTTTGTGTATGTATCCGGTTTGAAACAGCGTGTCCTGCACATAAGCGCTCAGGGTGATCGGCGCTTGCCAAAAACCTGCTTTTTTGAATGTATAGCTTGCACCGAGCGAAACAAGATGCTTGTTGCTGTCCAGAAAGTTTGTCTCACCGGTCTGATCCCGCACGGGGCTCCTGATGAACGCATAGCCTGCAGACACCTCAATGTTGTCCTTGACGGCAGAGCGAATCCCGAACTTGGGGACAACGGTGTCGAACAGGCTTGTCCGTGGAGTGCCGTCTCCCTGATCATCGGCGAAATCAGACCAGTGCATGTATGTAGCATCGAGGGAGATCAGCAGGTATGGTTTTGCAAACTGATACGAGATACCTGCCGCATACTGCTCAGGAGAGAAAAACCGTACATAGTTAAAAGACTGCGAATAAAGAAGAAGGCCGGATGCATACAGATTGTTCACGCCGT
>JAKAHI010000123.1 GCA_021815065.1 bacterium
CCCGGGGTTATAGAATCACTTGTTCTTAAAAAGAGGAGAATGTCATGATTGTATTGGATGTCCTTGCATGGATCTTTCTTGTTGTCCTTATTTTTCTCGTCAGCCAGTTTGCCATAGTTATCTACGATGCACTGAACACCAGCAAAAAACCAGTCGGACAGATGCCGGCCATTGCGCTGGAGGTCCTTCAGGAGGCTGTTTTTACGTTTATTTCTTTTATAACCTATGTCATCGGTTTTATAAACTATGATGCCGTTTTTCTGAAAAAGGACAATAAAAAATACCCGCCCGTACTGCTCGTGCACGGCTACATGATGAACCGGGCTTGTTTTTTCTATATACACCTGAGACTGGTGATTGACGGCTTCAGAGTATTCACCGTTAACCTTTATCCCCCGGTGAAGTCCATTAAGGAACTCTCCGAACGCGTGGCGGATAAGATGGACGAGATAGCGGACAAAACAGGAGAAAAAGAAATATATTTGATCGGACACAGTATGGGAGGGCTTGTATCCCGGTATTACAGCAGTTCGCCCCGAGGAGCCGGACGGGTAAGAGGGATTATAACCATTGCGAGCCCCTACAAAGGTACGCGTATCGCTGTACTGGGCATTGGCAAAAATGCAAAAGAAATGATACCGAATAGTGAATTTCTCAATGAACTCAACAAAAAACAAATGCCGAAGATCTACGCGCTATGGTCAACGCTGGACAATCTTATCGTTCCCCCGGAATATGCCTTTATGGAAGGTATGCCGAATGATTCCCTGCCGTTGAAGGGGCACATTGCCATGCTGTTTTCAAATGTGGTTTACCGCCATATTCTCGGTTACTTGAAAGAGAAAAGTGCATTGGTGAAATAAGCACGTTTGTCCGTTCACCGCAAGGAGAGAGTTTGAAACCGTGCGAAGGAAGTATTACGATCCCTTAAACAGCTGTTGAATTTTATCGATATGCTCTTTTTTGACAATCGCTATGACCTCATCATTCTGTTTGAAAATCGTTTCACCTTTCGGGATGAGCGTTTTGTCCTCCCGGTAGATAGAAACAATGATAATGCCTTCCGGAAGCCCGAGGTCCTTGATCTTTTTGTCGATGATATACGATCCCCTGGGTACGTCCACCTGCACCAGTTCCACATCCCCGCCCTTGAGTGGGAATAGAGGGACTACAACATCGCCTGCCTGCACCTGTTCTTCGATGAGGTAGTTGAGTATTCTTGTGGAGTTGATGGTCGCATCGACACCGATACTCTGGAATATTTCCTCGTTTGCAGGGTCTGATACCCTCGATATCGTCCGCGGTGTCATAAACATCAGTTTGGTAAGCTGACAGATAACAAGGTTTGTTGCGTCATCTCCGGTCAGTGCGGCCACGACATTGGCCCGGTTAGCGCCGGCAACCTTTAATACAGACGCATTTGCACCGTTGCCGAGCATTATGGCATCCCCGAAGGTTTCCGATAACAGTGTAACCTTTGCTTTGTCCTGATCGATGATAGTTACCTCATGTCCGCCGGATAAGAGCGTTTTTGCGAGATTGACACCTGCTTTGCTTGCGCCAACGATAATGATATACATGATTCCCCCTTATGATAATCCCGGCATTTTCAGAAGTGCGTCGATGGTAAGGCTGGTAGGACATACGACTTCGATCCCGAGCTCCGTGTACACGGTAACAAGGTTTATGTCAAACAACCGCATGATGACCTTTATTGTTTTGTCTACGAGCTTTATTTTCTGCGCTATCATGATGTTCGTGTAATCGTTCCCCGTAACCACGAGTACGAGATCCGCGGGTTTTTTCAATGCCTGGCGAATAATCTTCTCATCCGTACTGTCTCCTACAAGGAATTCGACCCCTTGCTTGTCCTCGATGTACATAAATTTGCTTTCGTTTTGTTCCAGAACGAGCACACTGTCGCCCCGTTTGGAAAAGACACTGACAAGCCTTGAACCAAGCCTGCCTGAACCTATGATAACAACACGCATTTACGTTTCCTCCTCCCCGGGTAATTTGTCGATGATGACCTCGCACGGTGCCTTTCGCAGGACTATGTCCGATGTCCTTCCGAGTATGTTTTCTTTGAGCCCTATGTGCTGGCGGATACCCATGACGATAACGTCCGCCTCCTGTTCTCTGGCAAGCTTTACAATCTCCTCCCCGGCTGAACGTGATCGTACGATAAGGGATTTGTTTTTCATTTTATGCAATGCTGCAAGCTGCTCTGCATGGGAAATGGCCTCCTGGGCAACTTTGTCCTCGTTTCCCATTTCAGCGTTTAACGGCAGTGTCCTCGGGACTTCTATGACATAAGCAAATATAAGGGTTGCATTCTGCTCCATCCCGAGCCTGCAGGCAAGCTCAACGCCCCGTTCCGAGTATGCCATGCCCTGTGTCGGTATGAGCAGGTTTTTTAAGGCCTCGACCTCCCGGTGGGCACGTGCAGCCACCTGGGGGATGATAGGCGGGACATGGAGCATCCACCAAAGAAGGGATATAATGGATATCAAAAAAAACACTGCTATAATAACGCCAAGCGTTGAATGGATCATTGCCTGCCTCTTAAATAGTTGAGAACGAACCGTATCCTGTATATGCCAAAGGCTATAAAGCTTATGCCGACAAGCAACGGAAGCCAGATATGTAATCCGGCGGCCATCGTAGCCGAACGTACAATAATTACTATACCGATGACGACAAAAAGGGCGCTGTTTATTGCCTTGAACTTATCTGTCAGTTTTAATCTGTTCATGCTTCTTCAGCTTTTCATCGCGTTCTTTTAATGCAATCCTGTACTCCTCCGCAAGGTCGAATTCCTCTGCCGAGATCAGTACATCCATCTGGTGTGCCTCCCAGTTCCGCTCGATGCTTTTTGTCACGGGCATGTTGTTCTTTTTTCTGAAGTAGATATAGTAAACAATTCCCAGCACTACCCATGCCGGGCCTGCGATCCTTCCAATCTTATGCGTCAGTATCACCTCAAACAGTACCATGCCTACACCAAGGAATCCCAGAATACCAAGTACGGGAAAATCGACAATCCTGTCTTTGTAATGAATTTTCAGGTTGAGCGGCATTTTGTAGGGCCTTGGCGTATACGGATCGGAAAAGCGCAGGCGTATCAATGCTACGAAAACAATAAGGTAACCCAGAGTTGCGCCGAACGCGTACATATTGCCGAGCGTATCCATAGCCTGAGGTGTCAGGAATGACAACAACATCTCCACGATACCGATAACGGAAAAAACAACGATGGTTCTTACCGGTGTCCTGTATTTTGGACTCACCTTATCAAACCACTTTGTTATAAGGCCGAACTCACTCATGGAGTACGTCAATCTTGATGCGCTCATGACGCCGGAGTTGGCAGAGATCAGCAGTATGGTCGCACCCAGCAGTGCCGTTATCGGGCCGGCAAAGAGTCCTATGTAGGGTATCGCATGTGCAAGCGTCGCGATGGGATCACCGATATGCTGTGCAAAGGTTTGCCAGGGCAGTACACCAAGGCTCAGGGTCGAGAATGCAGTTGCAAAAATAAACACGGTAAAGATCAGGGTTACGGACGTCCGCGGTATTATCGTTGCAGGCCTTTTGGTTTCCTGCGCTGCCTGTGATATGGATTCGAGCCCTACGAACGATATGATACCGAGCGATGAGCCGTACATAAACTGATGGAGTGTCGGAAATGATGTCTGCCACTGCTGAATGAGGTACTCAGGCTTCCAAGCAAATAAAAAGCCGAAAACAATGACGGATGATTCTATGGAAATGTCAAAGGCGCCGATGAGTTCGTTAAAGAGCGAAGATTCTTTTATGCCTATGATATTCAACCAGATCAAGAAAAGGATGAAAGCAAAAGATTCCGAAAGCCACAGGTAATTTATTTTCAGGGATCCAAGCATAAAGACAAAATGGGACGGCTCGATGCCAAAATAAGGCAAAAAGAAATTTACATATCCGGCAGATGCAACGGCAAACAGGGCAATATCAATGGTGTAATCGAGCAAAAGCGCGACTCCGGTCGTAAATCCCCAAAAATCCCCGAGTCCCCGAAGGGCAAAGTAATGTCCGCCGCCTGCAACCGGGTATGTTGCTGCAAGCTCTGTGTAGGCAAATCCGATCATAATATAGACAATGCCTGCTGCTGCAAACGCAAGGCTTGCTGCGCCCTGTGCCGCTGCTATGACAAGCCCGAGGGCCGCATAGATATCAGCTCCGACATCAGCGTATCCCCACATGTAGGAGCCCCATACGGTAATGTCCCTTCTGAGTTCGTGTGGAAGTTCAGGAGATGGAGGTGTACTGGTATTGTCGCTGACCATAATGTTTGATGACTACTGTCTGATAAGGTTAATCTGTTGTAGTTTGCGTGAATCTGGCAAGTACCGCTTTGTTTGTTTGTATATTCATCGTGCTCTCGATACTTTTAATCCATGTACCATATGCTGACTGTGCCAGCGAGTAGCGCAACTGTTCTTCCGTCTGTCCCGGGTTTTTCTGCTGCTTTGTGGTATCGAGAGCATTTAATATCCTGACTTCACCATCGCTCAGAAAAACATTGTCATAGAACAGGTTCTTCAATTTCAACATCAGGATGTCGTTGCTGACATCATTCTGAAAATTATCCGGCGTGATATTGTTTTCCCTCAGCACGGCATAATATATTCTGGGATCGAACTGATGCTCCTTGTTCAGAAACGCCGGGGTGTGACTTATTTGATCCATGAGCTCCTGTGTCGTAACCTTAAACCCGATACTGTGCGCCTGCTGGGTAGCAACCTCATTCGAAATAAGATTGTTCAACACTTGATCCGGTATATCCAGTTTATTCAGCATTTCCTGTGTCATTTCCCCTTTGAACTCCCTGCTGTATGCCTTCACCGTGTTTCTGTAAGCACGGGAAAAATCATCGATGGATATGGCATCCCGGTTCACGACTGCCACAGTTCCTTCAGAAAGCCCGGTACCACAGCTCTTCATAATGCCGAATATGCCGCCAAACCCTCCGAGGAAGGTAAGTGCGATAATAAAATAGAGGACCTTTAAGCCCCAATTGCCTGTGTATTTTCTGATGTAATTTAACATAAATAGTTAGTATAGTAAGTGATAATTAAAAAGCAAGTAATTTGCTACCGTATCCATTGTATAGCTCTCCTTTAAAGGTTTAATAGTATAAGCAAAAACTATACCACGTTTCATTCAAGAAGAAAATGCGCTTGTTTTGGTATAAAAGCAGACAATTTTGAACATAAAAGGCATTTGTGTAAGAACGCCCCTGTCAAAATTGGAACA
>JAKAHI010000124.1 GCA_021815065.1 bacterium
ATATGCTGTCCTATGTACTGAATAGACCGTATCCAAAATATGTCTGCAAGTAGGTTGTTGTATCCGAACGCTATGTTTTTTATAAAGCTTGTTTTCGGAAAATAGAATAACTCCGGGATTGGGTTGGTATTTTCCGGTGATGTACGGTCTATGGATTTACCGAGGGGGTAGAGGGAAAAGGCCAGCAGAAGGAGGATAAGGCTAATCATTATTTTTTTAATTAAGTTATTCATGTCATTATTGTTCTATCGTTGAAAGCGCGGGTATACGTCGAAGTCCGGCCGGGCAATCCCTGTGCGTGTAGATTGCTTCGTCACTTCGTTCCTCGCAATGACTCCAGTGTACCGGTCATTGCGAGCGATAGCGAAGCAATCCCTCGGTTCTCCTCTACAATTCAGCATATAAATCCTTCCATCTTTTATTCATTCCATCAATCAAATTAACCTTCTTTTGCCTTGAGCCACTTTTAATCTGCTTTTCTCTTGAAATTGCATTGTACGCATCATCAAATATTTCATAATATACTAATTTGTTAATATTGTAACTTTTGGTAAATCCATCAACCAATTTTTCTTTATGTTCATATATCCTTTTCTGTAAATTACATGTTACTCCTGTATAAAGAGTTGTATTGTTTTTATTTGTCATTATATAAACAAAATATTGATTATTCATTTATCTACCAGTAGATTGCTTCGTCGCTCCGCTCCTCGCAATGACCGGATACCGGCATCATCGCATCTCCTTCCTGTTGAAAACACCCACGGACAGCATCAGCATAATGGCAATGTAAACAAACGCGTAGGCTACAAGCAACAGCAGGTGGCTGGCAGTAGGCACAATGCCATAGATAGAAAGGTCCCTTAAATTAAGGTTCCCAAAGTTCGGGAGAATGTAATACAGCGCGCGCAGCAATACCTTTGCAACTTCACTATGCACCTTATACACCAGAGTTTGGATCGTATCAAGCCCGTTCCCTATGATATAAACAAAGAACGTTATAATAGATGCAACGATAGGCGAGGTAAATGTGGAAAAGAACAGAGATATGGCAATAACAATAAGCATGGAAAGATACGAGTACACAATAGCAAGGACAATATCCGAGGTAAAGATTGTTCTGATTGCCCACTGGGTATAATAAACGTTCCTGTTAAAAGAGAACAGTATCGCAAAAAAGATTATGGACATAAAGATGGTGACAACACCGACAAGGGAAGCAAGCCCGAGGAACCTGCCGATAAGATATTCGGACCTTTTGATGGGTTTTGTAAGGATTGTGTAGATAGTTTTCTGCTCAATGTCTTTGTAGACGATGGACGCACCCATGAATATCGCTATCAATACGCCGAAGATCATAATGCTTGCAAGACCCACGTCCTGTGTGACCTTGATATACTCGCCCATGCTGAGTGCCGCAAGTCCGTATGATGCAAACATCATAAGCAATGCGAATAGCAATAAAAGATAGAGAATGCGTTCCCGTATACCTTCTTTAAACCCTGTTGATGTAATGGCAAAAATCCGTTTAAACATTAATTCTCCTTTTGATTTTTTATGCAGCGGTTTGAATTATCAAGCAAAGAGACCTCACCTTCATCCTCTCCTAAGAGGAGAGGAAATCAACCTTGCTGTATATCCTTCCCCTTTTAGGGGAAGGCAGGGATGAGGTCTTTCTCTCTACCATCGCATAAATACGACCGCTACCTTCTATTGTCATTCTGAGTGGCACCGAAGGTGCCGCGAAGCAATCCATTTTTGTCATTCCGCACTTGATGCGGAATCCATTCTTTTCTTTCTGGATTCCTGCTGAAGTTTGTCCCGCCAGAGGCGGGACGGGAATGACATACGTGCCCATTAATTCTCCTTGATCATATTCGATATCAGCGTTTCCAAAGTCTGGCGTACAGGCTCGACCTTTATAATAGTAAACCCATTTTTCATAAGTTCCGACAAAACTGCATTTGTTCTGCCCATATCTTTAATATGGAAGATATATTGATTGTTGCTGGTTGCCGGGCTGTAGAGAATATCCTTGAGCCCCTGTTTCAATTGATCGGTTATTTTGCCCTTTGCAGTGATATCTACATTTACTATCCCTGTATCCACGAGCTCGGTTACTGATCCTGTTTTTATTATCTGTCCTTTTCTGATAACAGCAACACGG
Source organism: bacterium (assembly GCA_021815065.1). Lineage (GTDB taxonomy): Bacteria > JAMCPX01 > JAMCPX01 > JAMCPX01 > JAMCPX01 > JAJYLM01. The sequence goes on from JAKAHI010000124.1 coordinate 2,168, forward strand.
TCGCACAATTCCTCTGCATCGGGGATAATGTGGGAACTGAAGAATATGGTCTTGCCCTGCTTCCTGAGACTGCGCATGATCTCTTTGAATTCAGCCCTGCCGATGGGATCAAGCCCGCTCATAGGCTCATCGAGGATCAACAGCGCCGGGTCATTGATGAGTGCCTGTGCCATACCGAGCCTCTGAAGCATACCTTTGGAAAATGCCCTGAGCCGTGTATGGATTGCGTCTTTCAATCCCACAAGCTCCAGCTTTTCTTTGATAACAGCATCAACGCTACCCTTAAATCCCCCATTGTCAGAGAGAGACTCACTATGTTGCCCCCCTGATAAGGGGGGATGGGGGGTTAAAAATGAATCCTTCATATTGTACAGCCTGGCATAAAGCTTCATAATCTCAAACGCTGTAAGGTAAGAATAAAAATTAGGTGTTTCCGGCAAATATCCGATGTTGTTCTTTACATCCGTATTATCAATGTCCTTATCAAAAAGCTTTATGCTGCCGGAGTCGTGTTTAAGAAGACCAAGTATGGATTTAATCAGGGTTGTTTTACCTGCACCGTTCGGACCGAGAAAGCCGAAGATCTCTGCCTTATTCACGGAAAGATCCACATTCTTCAGTGCCTCATACCGGTGTACAAACCCGCGCGGGTAGGTCTTGTTCAATGCTTTTATTTGTATAACTGTCTGTTCACTCATAATTTGTTCCTTTCTTAAGCCCCCTATAAAGAAGGGGACACCATGCCGGGCATGGACTATATAGTATATTAGTCTTTTCTTCCGTCCCCTCTAAGAAGAGGGGATTCAGGGGTGTGTATCTCTTTATATGAATACCATGCTTGTTTCAAAAAAACAATTCATCTTCTCTTGTGTCCGTCATTGCGAGCGACTGAAAGGAGCGTGGCAATCCCTTCTTGTTCTCCAGCCACATATCTTCTTCTCTACCTAAAAAAAGCCCCCCGAGGCGGGGGGCTTTGAAAATCAACCTAAGGTTAAATAGCTTCCTTTAGTTGTGGTCTACAAAAAGCTGAGTAGCAGTTTGCTGTATAGTGTTGCCAGCAGTTAAAAGAGTATCACTACATCCAATCTCTGCCCATTCTGTTATAGCACCAGCAGCCGGGCCTGTCGCATACTCAATAGCACCAGGTTGTACGTTTGTGGCTGCACACGGAAGTCCACCGGCTGGAATTACAATCGCCATGTATACACCAGCTGGATTGTCCGCTGGAGCCTTAACATCAAAATCCGCATTAGGTAATCCTGCTGTGCCAAAGGGGCTACCTGCAAATGAAGCAGGACATCCTGCTTGTATCCCCATGCCATTGTAATAACCAGATTCATATGGATCGTTTGGCGGTGTCCCGTTAGGCAATCTACACGGGAAACCATTAGCAACAAAATCAGCTGCAGCAGGGTATACACCTCCCGAACCTGTTGCAAAATCTTCATAGGCTAATTGCAGTGTATGCATACTTCCCTTTACTGATGCCTCTTTTGCTCTTCTCTCCATAGCGATGAAGTTCGGAATCGCTATTGCCGCGAGGATACCGATGATCACAACGACGACCATCAACTCGATCAGCGTAAAACCTTTTTGTCCTTTCATAAACTTTTCCTCCTTTTTCAATTTATACCTGTTTATAATGCATGGAGCGTGCCAGCGTTTCAATGGCACAATGTATTGAAAAATAAGGATAATTACTTTGCTTGCCACTCTAAAGCTTAATAATTATTTGTAAAAATGACAAAAATTGGCAGATATACCCCCTGAAGAAACTATGTCAAAATAGTATATTTGCCGGACAGCCTCAAAATGGAGGAAGAAGAGCATTTGTCATTCCTACCCGTGGGCTTCTTCGAAGGCATGCTTGAGCAGGAATCCAGTTTGCTTCCCCCTGGATTCCCGCTGAAGTTTGTCCCGCCAGAGGCGGGACGGGAATGACAGAAAAGGATTGCTTCGTCGCAAAATTGTTTCTCGCAATAACAAGGAAGACCGAATCAATTATGATCGCAGAAGATGTTTGTTCCAACCGCGATCCAGTTGCCGCCGGAAAGCAACGCACTGCTTACCCCTGCCATTGCCCATTGATCGTCTTCCGTATCATCTGCATAATAATAGAGGTACCCGGGCTTGCCGGCAGCCGGCTGGGTCAAGCCCATACAGGTGCCAAGAGGGTTCGCAGCGCTGTTCGCGACAAAATCATTGCTGCCGCATTTATTGGGTCCTGTATAAGAACCAAAGTTATATGCTGCATTACAATAGGGATCATTCGGCGGATTGCCCCCGACAAATTGCTTCATAAACACAGGGTCGGTAAGGACGCTGCCGGTAGCAGGATATTTTCCGCCGGTCACGGCACCATAGGTTTGAAATGCAAGCTGGAATGCATGCATAGAGGCTTTTATTGATGCCTCTTTTGCCCGGTTTTGCATAGCAATATAATTGGGGATGGCAATGGCAGCGAGGATGCCGATGATCACGACAACGACCATAAGCTCGATGAGGGTAAACCCCGTTAGAAACTTATCCGAAGCTCGTCTGTTGAGCATTCTATTTGTCAAAGGACTTATTGGTGCTTTATCTGCATCAATATCTTCCCCGGGTTCTAACGGGGTAAACCCCGTTTTTTTGTCATTCCTGCCCGTGAGGTTCTTCGAAGGTATACTTGAGCAGGAATCCAGTTTGCTTCCCCCTGGATTCCCGTTTTCACGGGAATGACGGTAAAAGGCATTTGTCATTCCATCACTGGGATTAGGCCGTGTGCGGTTGTCTTTATTTAAAATACTCATACTATTACAGTAAGAGCATTATATGTGCCATGATTGAGACATGTAATTGTTTAATATATAAGGGTTTTATTTTTGCAAAGTGAAAATTTAGCATTAATTGTTAGAACTGAAACAAATTCAGGAAATTGAAGGTTCAAATAAACCCCCTTTGTCCCCCTTAACAGGGGGATAGCGGCAAGAAGCCCCCCTGACAAGGAGGCGGGGTACCCAAGCAGGGCTTGAAGCGGGTTATTTCTTCTTTGTTCTCTGTTTGGTTTTTTCCGTCTTGTATTTGTTTTGCATTTTTGCTTTTTGTGTTTTCAAAATAAGTGTTTTCGGTAAATTTTTA
>JAKAHI010000125.1 GCA_021815065.1 bacterium
GCAGCCAAAAAGGCGTATAAAATGGCCGGCATCAAGAACCCCAAGAAAGAGATAGACTTTGCAGAGCTCCATACGAATTTCGCTTCCGAAGAACCCGTATTCGCCGAGGCCATGGGGCTTTTTAAGCCGGGGAGCGGGAAAGATGTCGTCAAGAACGGAGATAGCGGAATAGGCGGGGCATTGCCGGTAAATCCATCGGGCGGTCCTCTCGGAGCAAATCCGATCAATGCGACAGGTCTCATACGGCTTGCCGAAGCAAGTGAACAATTAAGAAAAGAGGCGGGAAAGAACCAGGTTAAAGGCGCAAAAACCGCCGTAGTTCATGCACAGGACGGACCCGGCGCCCAGTTGAATACTGTTTTTGTTGTAAGGAGGTAAGCATGAAAAGAAATGTAGCAATTATCAGTGTCGGTTATAATGGCAGGTTTGTAAGCAAGAGGCCTGATATCAATATACCGGAGCTCATACAGCCGGCGGTTGACACCGCGATCGGCAAAACGAAGCTCAAGCATGACCAGATAGAGGCGTACGTCGTCGGTAATATGCACACCTTTGAAGGTATAAATCAGCCGCACCTCTGGGCAAGCGATCATTTCGGCGGATCAAAAAAACCTGTTATGAGGGTTGCAACCGGCGGATCGACCGGGGCATCGGTTTACCAGGCAGCTTATTACCATGTTGCATCGGGCATGTACGACGTCGTAATGGCCATAGGCTGGGAAAAGCATGATGAAGGGGACGCACAGGTAGGGCTCATGGGAATACTCCTGCCCGAGGCTTTTTCTCTGTTTAATTTCGGTCCGGATATGAGCGAGGACAGGGGTGTAGCAGGACTCGGAGGCGGCGGATCGACCGGCGGTGCGGCATTCCAGGCAATGTCCTACCTTACGAAGGCCCATGCAGGCATCGAACACATCGACCGGGTTGCGGCAATGATGAGGTCGAATGCGGCTAAAAACCCCTATGCCCATCTCCAGCAGCCCGGATGCACGGAGGCGGACATAGCAAAGACGCCTATCATTTCATACCCCTTGAGGTACGGACATACCTGCCCGACATCCTGCGGTGCCATAGCGATGATCCTTGTATCCGAAGAAAAGGCAAAAAAATTCGGTATCACAGACAGGGTAGCATGGGTCAAGGGACTCGGCTCGGGCGCATCGGATGCAACAACAGGCAATATCATCGAAGGCCAGATTACCGATCCTGCCGAGCAGTACATGTGCAAGGTTGTTGCAAAAAAGGTATACTCCATGGCCGGAATAAAGGACCCCCGCAAGGACATTCAGGTGGCAGAGGTATATTCCGGTTTTTCACATCAGGATCTCATGTGGCCCGAACGGCTCGGCCTGGTTGACGAAGGCAAATCTCCGGAGATGCTTGATAAAGGAGCGTTCGCAATAGACGGCGAACTCCCGCTCAACCCGTCGGGAGGTGTTACCAGTACCAATGCAATCGGTGCCTCGGCGATGGTAAGAGTCGGGGAGGCGGCGTTACAGGTCATGGGTCTTGCAGAGGGAGGGCACCAGGTACAAAGAAAGATCGAAAACGTGGTTGCTCACGGCTGGGGAGGACTGTTCCAGTTCGTTACGGTAACCGTTCTCGGCAGGACACCGGTAAAGAAATAAGGAGGTAGTATGGCTCAGGAAACAAGGATAATAGAAAATACATGGGATCTAACGGCTTATCAGTGGAAGATTGAATCAGACGCCCTCGACCTGTTTGTAAAGGGATTAAAGGACAAAAAAATACTCGGAAGAAAATGCCCTCAATGCGGGACGGTGTATGTGCCGGGCCCCACGTATTGCAGAAAGTGTTTTAGAGATATTGATCAGGTTGTAGAAGTGAGTCAGGAAGGCGCACTCGATGCGTTCACCGTCAACCTTGCCGACGTGAAAGGCACCATAGTCGAGCATCCCTATATTACCTGCACCGTAAAACTTGACGGCACACATTCCTTCCTTATGGGGGTACTCGAAGGCTGGACGGATTGGCGCAGCATCAAAGAGGGCATGAGGGTCAAAGCGGTCTGGAAGGATGTAACACAAGGGGCACTCGCAGACCTGTCACACTTCCAGTTGACGGAGAAATGAGGATGTCCGTGGAGTGAGTACTGCGCGGTACGTTCAGGACTGAACCGTGCAGTAATACTTGCGTCATTGTGCACTGGATGCGAAATCCGGGTCTTCATTCTTACTTCTGCAATGGCAATGTCCGGACTCCCATGATCGGGGGGATAACGGAAAATGGTTTAAGACAAGGAGGGCTTATGCGAAAGCTGATCACCGCCGTGGTTGCCGTATCCCTGGTGTTCCTCTGCATTCCTGCAGCGCATGCGGGGCACAGTCCGTCAACCATTGAACAATTTGCAGCGGCCTCACCCGGGGTATTACAGGAATTACTCCAGAAAGGTGAGCTGATCTTCCTGGACAATGCCCGGCCTGGCGAGCCGCAGTTTGTAACCGCTGTTACGCTGTTCAACGCCCCCATAGCCGAAGTGTTCTCGACAATAACCGATTATACGCACTACGCCGGCAACATCCCTCAGACAACGGAGGTAAAGGTCTTACGGAAAAAGGGGAATGTCTGGGACGTAAGCTATAAAGTCGAGTTTAAATTTTCCATTCTCTCGGAGCATGCCAACTATACCCTGGAACAAGTGCTTGATCCTCCCCGCAGCATTACCTGGACGAGGATAGCAGGCAACCTCGATACGGTAGATGGTTCATGGAAGCTCATTCCCATAGACAATGGGAACAAAACCATCGGGTTCTACAGGGTCTACACCGATATAAGCTCGCTCGGGTTTCTGATAAAATACATGCTGGAGAAACAACCTGTGCTGAATACCGCGATCTCGACCTCATCCGCCCTCGTCTACACAAAGGCCATGCAAAAGTGGGTGGATGGAAAAGGCAAGCGGTAAGCCCAAAAATCTATTGGTGCTTTTGCACGGATACATCACCACGAGGAATTTTAGAAGGCATTGCCGTGGTTAACGCCGCATCATCAATTCATTCATCTCCTTGCGCTTCTGAATCATATAATCCCTTCGCAGGGTATCTTTGCACAGGGGCAGGGCCTTATCCAGGTTAGAAATGGCATTGCCGAATTTGCCGGTTTGTTCGTATGCAAGCGCCCTTATAAGATATCCCGTCGAAGAACCGGGCACGAGCTTTATGAACTCATGGGAGAGCGGCAGTACCTCATCCTCTTTATGCTGCATAAGCAGGCCATCCGCTGTAAGGGCAAATACATGCTCGTTTGCAGGTTGTAAGGCGAGCGCCTTTTTACCATACATCACGGAGGAATCATAATTGGATGTCTTAAAGTATACATCCGCATAAGAGCTGTACAGAAAAAAATAATAGTTTCTCACATCGTAGCCGACACCGGAATCCGGGATTAAGACCGGATCCAGTGCTCCGTAATTTCTTATCAGCGTCTTATGAAGTGCATCCAGGGTTTGTATTGCCGTATCGTACATTCCTAAGCGGTAATACACCGTGAACACCTTACTCCATACAACAGGATCATCCGGCGAGAACACGACCGCTTTCCGGGCTTGTTCTATTGCAGGTCCATCGTAATGATACACAACAAGGGTGTCTGCAAGGAATGCCCTGTCCCTCCCGTTGTTTGGCTGAGACCACACCTGATATTTCCAGAAGGCGAGTTCGTTTTTCCACGCCCTGACCGATACGAGATCTATTGTCGCGTAAGAACACAGGATAAGAGACACAGCAACGATTAAACCTTTTTTAGCCGGATAGTCTTTGTTATGGAGCCATTTGACACCCATGACAAAAAGCACTATGGGTCCGATCACCGGGATATAAAGATACCGGACTGCTCCCTGATAAGCGATCGGGATTACGCCGCTTGCGAGCAGGAAGTTTATATAATACCAGCCAATAAAAAATAAGACGGTCTTCTGTTGGTGTTTATAGGCGAAATACATTGCATAGCCGGCACCAATGAGCACAAGAAGGCTTATCAAAAATTGCGGTGATAGTACCAGCATGATGGGATGATCCGGATATGCAACCATGTGTATATAAAAGGGAAATATCATGGCTAAGGGGTACTGGGCAATACCCGCAATATTCCCGACCGTCGTCAGGATATGACTGGAGAGGCTGCCGCCGAACAGCGTCGTTGTAAATCCCGTCTTGTGAACAAAAAACAAATATATCATCCCGACAATAACCGAAAGTATCCAGAAATAATATTTCTCCAGGATGTTCTTTAAAAAGGACTGACGAACGTACACAAAATCATACCAGACGAGCAGAACGGGGAGTATGACAATATTGGGTTTCACCAGCATGCCGGATATAAAACAACCCAAAGCAATCCATTTGCCCGCTGACCACTGTTCCTGCCTGAATTTTATGTACGATATCACTGCAAGAAGCAGGAACATCGTAGAAAGGGTGCTTTTTTGTTCGGAGATCCATGCTACGGTCTCGACCTGTACGGGATGAATCAGGAATATGAGTGCAGCAAGGAATCTGTATGGCCTTTCTTTTATAAAGAACCCGAGCAGAACAAAAACGAGTATACTGTTAATTATATGAAACAAGAGGTTCGTCATGTGATAACCGGCGTCCGCAAGGCCCCACAGCTTATACCCGATAAGATATACCAGGCTGTCCAGCGGACGGATCATGTTTGCGTAGGGCTGAAAAAAGAATTTTACTATGTTGCCGGACATAAGATTTTTCAGGTACGGATTGTTGAATACATAAGCGGGATCGTCAATAGAAATATGGCTGAAGGTCGCAACCACACCAAAGACCAGGAGACCGGATGCAATGAGGGCTATTGGATATTTTATCTTTTCTATGAACGGTTTCATGTGATAAAAGTTGATGGAACACCTATACCATCAATGGACCCTCAAAGCAACCGCGCATGCGGCGGTCAGCGGTCAGTTTTTGTTGCTTCCGTACAGATCGATTACCGTTATTTCCGGCGGTGACATAAAACGCATGGGCGGGCCCCAGGTGCCCGCACCTCTGTTGACATACAGGGCAGAATTGCCGCGAAGCGGCAGATACCCCGCGTCGATGATATACGACAGCCTGGTAATCAGACTGAACGGGAAAAGCTGTCCCTTGTGTGTATGCCCGGAAAGCTGGAGGTCAAAAAGCCCTTCGCACTCCTTATCTATCACAGGCCTGTGCTTGAGCAGGAGAATAAACCTGTCCTTTGGAAATTCTGATAGCAATGTCTTCTCCGATACTTCTTTATAAACACCGA
>JAKAHI010000126.1 GCA_021815065.1 bacterium
GGCTCTTGAGATCATCCGAACCCGGCTTGAAATCTGCATACGGCTTAACTTCCCCTTCTACTGTTGTTCTTATCGGGAACTTAAACCTCTTGATAGTTCCGTTACGGAATTTTACCGTCCACATAATATCCTGCGAACCTCGCATGGGTGTTACACTGGCACCCAGGGGCATAAAATCCGCATATCCTCTCACGTCAATTGCCTGCTGAGGACATATCTTTACGCATGAATAGCATTCCCAGCACATCTCCGGCTCTCTGTTGAAGGCCTTCATCTTCTCCCTGTCCAGCACCATAAGGTCGTTCGGGCATATATATTGGCACGCTGTTCTTTGAAGCGCCTTGCAACCATCACATTTTTCCGTTATTACATAACTTGGCATATAGTAACCTCCTTTTATTTTTTATCCTTTTTTATTTTTTTGCATCCATGCCTATGCCTTCGGAAGCTGCATGGGTCTTAATCTCGACCTTGTGTTCCAGATGCGCATAGTAATCCTTCAGGATCTCGAGAACCTCGGGCCGGCTGAAATCTTCGGATACGGGTTTACCTTCCGATAAAGATTTACGCAGCGCAGTTCCGCTGAGCAGAAGCCTGTCCTCCTTGCCGTGGGGACATGTTCTCATAGAAGCCATACCGCGGCACTTTGAGCAGTAGAATGTCCAGTCAATATTAAATGGCTTTAGTTCAAGTGCATCTTTTGGTATCTCGTTAAATATCTTCTGTGCATCAAACGGACCGTAATAGCTGCCGACGCCTGCGTGGTCTCTTCCGACTATCAAATGGGTACATCCGAAGTTCTGTCTGAATACACCGTGCAGCAAGGCTTCACGAGGTCCTGCGTATCTCATCTCCATTGGGTATCCGCCCATGACGACAGTGTTCTTAACAAAATATTTGTCCACGAGGACGTTTATGCATTTGGTCCTTACATCCGCAGGAATATCGCCTTCTTTCAGTTTTCCCACGAGCTGATGAATAAATACGCCGTCGACGACTTCGATCGCTATTTTTGCAAGATATTCGTGCGATCGGTGCATCGGGTTTCTTAACTGCAATGCCGCTATGGTATGCCATCCCTTTTCTTCAAAGATTTTTCGGCTTGCTTCAGGTCTCATATAGATATCCCCAAACTGCTTTGGATAATAACTTTCGCTCAATACCTTTACCGGCCCGGCAAGATTAATATCCGCCTGTGACATTACCTTTTGAACACCGGGATGTTCTGTATCGTTTGTTCTGAAAATCTCTTTACATTCGTAAGCCTTATCGATTGAGTACTTTTCCGATATCTTCATGGTACCCATAATTTCCGAGGTTTCTTCATCTACAAGTGCAACCTCCGCACCATTTTTCATGCCATCTGCCACAGATTTTGCTGTTGAAAGGGTTATAGGAATAGGCCAGAACAGACCATTTTTCATCTTATATTCTGAACATATACCTTTCCAATCGTCGTATCCCATAAATCCATCGAGGGGTGTGAATGCCCCGATCCCAAGCATGATCAGATCGGATGTTTCCCTGCTCGTCATTTTAACCTTTGGTAAGCCTTGAGCCTTTTTGAGCTCTTCCTCCCGTGCCTTTCCTTCCAGCAGAAGGGGCTTCAAAACCTTAGAACCATGCGGTGAAATCAATTGTCCCATCTTTTTGCCTCCTTTCCTTTATTAATAATGTATACAATATACAATATATTTATTTTGTGTCAAGTAAATTCTTGTTTTCTGTGTATGGCAATTAAAGAACCCCGCCACAACTGTTGTGCGGGCATACAGCTAAGCTAAAGGACTTGAGTCCAGGGTCCATCCGCCATTGGAGGATATCAGCCGCTGGCTGAGAAGCCGGGCCGGACGAACACCCGCTATAAAATGAATCCACCTCGCTATCTAGCTTAGCCAAGTATATCCGAACATACCGCATTCCATGTAGCTTATACGCTGAAACCCTTTGTTTTTCAACACAGTATATGCCTCGTATGCCCTCGTTCCGTACTGGCAGGTACAAATAATCTCTTTGTCCCGGGGTAACTCATTGATGCGGGCGCGCAGATTTTCCAATGGTATGCACATAACTCTTCCATCATCGATGCTCTTGCCTTCCGTTATTTCTTCTTTTGTGCGTAAGTCCAGCACTATAAAGTCTTCTGTGGTTTTAAGCCGATGCCTTACTGTTGCGGGCAGCATGGTTTTGACCGAGTCTGCCAGCTTATTGCGCATGATATTTGCGGTATGAATAATACTGTCCATGGCACCTGCAAATGGAGGAGCATAACAGAGATCCAAGGATGCAATATCGTCGATCGTAGCTTTAAAATATAATGCCGTAGCAGCAACATCGAGCCTTTTTGCAATATCTCCGGTCCCGGCAATCTGTGCTCCAAGAAGCCTTCTGTCAGGCACGGATGCTATCAATTTGATAACGATGTTCTTACTGCCGGCAAGAAAATGCGAGGTGTCTCTTGTTACGGAAAGGCATGTCTCTGTCTTATAGCCAAATCTTTTTGCCTGTTTTTCCGTCAAGCCGGTTTTTCCTGTCTTTAATCCAAGACTCATTAAAATACAGGAGCCAACAACACCGGGAAAGGTATCTTTTCGCCCTGTTATATTGTTCGCTATAACCCGGCCGTGTTTATTCGCGACGGACCCGAGAGGCATGTGGATCTTTTCTCCGGTAACAATGTCCGTACATTCGACACAGTCGCCCCCCGCATAGATACCGGGTATGTTCGTTTGCATACATTCATCGACAGCTATTGCGCCGGTTGCTCCGATCCGTACGCCTGCGGATCGTGCAAGCTCCACATCGGGCGTTATGCCGACTGCAAATATAACGATATCGGCATCAAGCTCCCTTTTATCGGTTATGACCTTTTTTACCATAGCATTCTCATCACCGGTAATTTCTACGACGGACTCGGACAAGAACAGATTAATCTTCTCAGAACGTATCGTATTGACAGGATAGTGCGACATATCGCTATCAAGCACATCGGGAAGCACCTGTTCTGCCATCTCTATTATTGTTATAGAAAGTCCCTGGGCATTGAATGCATCCGCAAGCTCAAGCCCGACCCTGCCAGCTCCAACGATTACGGCATTCTCCATGCCTTCCGATTCTACGGCCTTTCTGATTGCCTCTGCCTGTTCAAGGCTTCTCAAAACAAAAACATTCTTTAACTGCATACCCTTAACCGCGGGGACCTTTGCCTTTGCCCCAGTTGCAAGGACAAGTTTTGAATAATCTATATTTTTGATTTCACCGGATGCGGTGATGATTTTTATAGTCTTGCCCGCCGGGTCTATGGATTGAACAGAAGTTTTTGTATAAACCGTAACATCCTTTGAATCCGCGAAGTACTTTGCATCTCTTACCGTACCCCACAGCATGCTCATAAGTTCCGACGACCGCTCGACCGCACCTGCTATATAGTAAGGCATACCGCAGCCTGCGTATGACACATAAGGACCTTTTTCTATCATGACAATTTCTGTATCCGCAGAATTTCTTCTTGCCCGTGCTGCCACCTTTGCCCCGCAAGCCCCGCCGCCGACAATGACGATCCGCTCTTTATTCATACTGCCTCACTTTCTGTACTGCGTCTGCAGATTATTGCATACAATATACATCGTCAAGAAAGAACGGAAATATTGGATTGATAAGAAACTGCATTGAGGAAATACAAAGGACGTGGTGTGTAAAAGAATGCGTTCTTTTTTCACTCCCGTGTAAACGGGAATACAGAAAAAAGAGACTGGATTCCTGCTTTCGCAGGAATGACAGAAATTAAACGTGAGCTATAAAAAACGGGCGACCCGACGGGCCGCCCGTAATGCTCTGGTTTAGATAATTTAATACAGTGTTGCGCCCGGTATGTTCGAACCGGTCAGATCGTAGAACGCCTTCTGGAGTAATTCAACATCGAACTTCGTATTGTGAATACCCATACTGCCTTCATTCGCAACAACATTATAATTGTACACAGCATCAAGTTCTTGTTGAGTAAAGGTGTTCGTAAAACTGAACCCTGCAGTGCCATTCGAAGATGACGAAACATTGGCGGTCCCTCTGGTTGTAGGTATATTAACCGTCCAAACAACAGAGTTACCGTTTATATCGACGGTATTCGCCGTGCAGGTGCCTGGGAGTGTTGGTGTGCTGGTTGTCGAAATAGCACATGCGAGCACACTCAAGAGTCCCTGGACGCGGTCCTGCACCCCTTCCTGGCCCTCAGTTGCTGTTGAACCATCCCAGTTCGGGACAGGGGTTGCAAGTAATGGCTCAACCCACGTATCAAAGCCGGTCACAATATTCCCATAACCTGTTCCTGTCGGTACCCCGACTATATGGCACTGAGCACACGACTCTGTATCATCAACAAGCCCGTCAGACATGGAAAAGCTGTGGTTGCCCGTCGTAACCGTAAAGTACGATGGATTATACATATGACACGTCACACACAGGTCTCTGCCGTTCGTAGATGACAGAGCGCCTGTTGTATGTGGTGAACTCTGCACCGTGGCAGCATACGCACCCGCACCTACCAGGGTATATCCTTGTCCCGCTGCAAACACCTCGGCTGTTGTGTTATGGATATCAATTGCTGAAGCTGCGGCTGTGGCTGCTGTTGTAGTACCTACCTGGCTCACGGCATTTTGAATAGCCGTATTTGGATTTGCCGTCTGGTCTGTGTGACACATGGTACATATCGCACCCGCGCCAACGTTGGTGAGGGTAAAGCTGCCGGCTGCTACCTTTTCCGACCCATAAAGCCTGAGTTGATTTGGATTTGCCGCACTGTGCGGGTCATGACATGCAACACAGTTTATCGGGTACGGATTTGTTACTATGGTAGGCGACTGACCTTCAAAGTTCACTGCCACTATCTCTTGAGAAACGTGGCACTGAACGCAACCTAAATTCTGGGTCACAAATCCCCCTGCTGCTGTCAGGCTCTGTGCATGTACCGATGTCCTCCATTCATTTGGTATATCCTCGTCATCCGTATCATCGTGGCACTGGAAACACACGGACTGATCGTAGCTCAGTGTACCGGTATGAACGCTGCCCGGGCCATGACAATTTTCGCACTGTATATTGCTCATGTTCTTCAACGACTGCGGCATATTGTTCCAATTGTTATAGTTTGTTGCATAGCTGTAATTGTTTGCTACAAACGGGAATATCCATCCGGATGCCGCATAAGCACTCCACCATCCGTTACTTGAAACCGTTTGTTCCGGCGTATCCCCCAGTGTATGGCA
>JAKAHI010000127.1 GCA_021815065.1 bacterium
CAGGCCCGTAAAAGCGGACGAGGCCTATGCCATGGGACTTGCAAACCGCGTTGTCAAAAACGGTACGGCACGTCAGGAGGCTGAAAAGATTGCAGCAGAGATCGCAGAGTTTCCCCAGTTATGCATGCGGAACGACAGACTGAGTGCAATAGAACAGTTCGATTACGACTTTGACGAGGCTATGAAAAACGAATTGCGGCGCGGGATGAATTCATTGAATAGCCCTGAGATTACCGAAGGTGTGAATAAATTCAAAAAAGGGAGCGGCAGGCACGGGGTATTTTGAAAGGAGGTTATCATGAAAAGATTATCCGTAATGCTGGCCATGGTCTTAGGATTATATGGTTGTTCATCTGCAGAGGTAAAAACACCGGACGACTTTAAAGCAAACAAGCTTTTTCTCAAATCAGGTATCGTTGACACGGACGAAACGCCGACATTGCCCATCGTAAAGAACAAACCGCTGCCCCAGGGTATCCGGGAAGGTTACTATATCGTGCAGTTGCAGGTACCAATCACAGGGGCAATGAAACAATCCATTACCCAAACGGGCTTGCAAATACTCAACTATCTGCCGGAAAATGCCTTTATCGTACACGCGGCCGATCCATCGGCACTCGCCAGGATGAGCGCGATAATAACGGTAAAATGGATCGGGTTGTACAAAGCGCAGTATAAGGTTTCTCCGGCCCTGAGCAGCTTTGCAGTGTCGAACAAAGGCAGTCCTATTACCGTGACGATCCAGGTATTCCAGACCGGGAATATCCAGACAGTAATACAGGCCATACATGCTGTATCCGGAAGCATCGTCACCATGAGCGTGACCGGGAGCGGCAGTTTTATACGGGCACAGATTCCATCCGGCCAGATAAATACCATAGCAAACGTCCCCGATGTGCAGTGGATAGAGCCATACAGAGCGCCCGTGCTTATGAATAACGTGGCAACGGACATTATCGGCGCGAGCAACAACAATACATCCATCAATGCAAACGGCGTATGGAACGACGGGTATACGGGTGCAGGGCAAGCTGTAGCCATTGCCGACACGGGCCTGGATATCGGCAATACGCAGGGAGGATTTACGTACAACCCTGCGTACGGCGATTACGAAACAAACAATGCCGCTGCACCGTTCCATCCCGCATTCACCGGCAAGACCATCCATGCGTATGCACTCGGCAGGACCGGTGATTTCAGCGACCCTTTTGGACATGGTACACATGTGGCCGGGTCCGTGTTCGGGCATGACACTCAGACTCCTTTTTCAGGTACACCATACTGGGGCTCTGCTTACGGTGTAAATAATGTGGTATTTATGTCTGTTCTGGATGCAACCGGCGGCCTTGGCGGCTTACCACCTGATCTGGGTACGCTTTTTGGCCAGGAATATACCGATACCTTATCTCCAAGGATAGCATCCAATAGCTGGGGCTCGAATGTGAATGGTGCTTATGACACCATGGCAGAGCAGGTGGATACCTTTTTGTGGGACCATCCCGATATGGTTATCCTGTTTGCCGCGGGCAACAGCGGTGTCGATACAAACGGCGATGGAGTTGTAGATTTGGGTTCTGTCGGCTCTCCTGCAACTGCAAAGGATGTGATAACCGTGGGTGCGTCCGAGAACCTGAGGCCTGGTATACCGTTCACCTATTATAGTTTTGGTTTTACCGCATACCCTCTCTATTCTGATTTAGTGGCAGATAATATCAACGGTATGGCTGCATTTTCGAGCAGGGGACCTGCATTGGACGGTCGTATCAAACCGGATATTGTGGCACCGGGTACAGCCGTTATTTCGGCACGGTCTCACCAATACCCGTTTAACGATGACTTCCAGAGCGGTGCAAGTAAATGGACAATAACGCCGGTCAATACATGGAAACTTGTAACAGACGGTTCCGGTAACAATTATGAGCAGATCGTTTCAAATGGTGGTAACATTACCGGAACCATGGGGCCTTCCACTGCGATCGATATACTGGAATCTATCAATTCATTCCTATTTTTCACTATTAATTTCAACCTGACAACCACTGACCAATTTACCGTTTATTTTTATGATGCAGACAACACTGTTTCTTTTCCTGTCTTTACCTTGAGCAATGCATCCAGTAGTACTCAGTGGCTTATATTTTCAGCACCAATCTCTGCTCAATTTGCCAATCATAATTACGCAATAAATTACAACAGCGCTAATAATTATGCCATGACCAATACCCAGGCGCAGGGTTTTAATTTTACTTTACAATCTACCAGTTCGGGTACGACTGCAGATACTGCGTATGTGGATATCGATAACGTCAGGGTATGCCCTGCGGGATGGGGGATTCTCGGATTGACAACCGCGCTTTCCATAACCTACGGATCCCAGGAAAACGAGAACTATATACTCGACGGCGGCACGAGTATGGCAACACCGCTTGCTGCAGGCGCAGCAGCGGACGTAAGACAGGGCATTGTTCAGACCGGCATGTCCGATCCAAGCGCCGCACTGGTAAAAGCTGCATTGCTCAATGGTGCCGTTGATATGTACCCCGGACAATATGGTACGGGGCAGTATCTGGAAGTGCCTCATGCACCGAACGATGTCGAGGGCTTCGGCAGGATCAATCTGGTCAACTCGCTTATATCGAGCACGACAAAAAAGATCTACATGCTGGATTACAAGGCAGGTAACGGTCTCACAACAGGCGGTATGAAGATCAGCTATGTGACAATAAACAATAACAGCGATCCGTTAAAGATGACACTTGTATGGACCGATTATCCATCTACACCTTCTGCGAGTTTGAATATCGTGAATGTCCTGCACTTCAGTATGACAACAACGAACAACACTGTTCTCTATCCGAACGGGTTGTCAGCTTATGACAATATCAATAATGTTCAGCAGATAGCCGTACCGTCTCCGCAGACAGGGGTCTATACCGTGTACGTTTCTGGTTATAATGTGCCGCAGGGTACATCTTCGGCAGGTGATCAGCCGTATGCACTGGTTATGAGCGGTGATATAAAAAGTTTATCAACAGCTCTACCATCCGGCATCGGTGTTTCGCCGTCTTCACTGAACTTTACTGCAACAGCCGGCAGCAATAATGGCATAACGCAGGATGTGTCCATAACCAATACGGGGGGGCAGGGCAGTACTCTAAATTGGTCTTTACAGGTTACCACTACAACATGGTTAACAGCATCTCCATCCAGCGGTACTGCACCATCCAACATTGCAGTAACGGTAAATCCGGCTGCTTTAAAGCCCGGAACATATACAGGCAGTATAATCATTACCGCGGATAATGCCGTGAATTCACCGCTGACGCTCCCGGTAACACTGACCGTTTCAGCAGCCCCTGCTTCAGGGTCTTCGTCTTCGAAAGGCTGCAGCTGCTCGACCTCGGGACAGGACGGCCGTTCGGATTTAATATTGGCTTTTATTATGTTGATTGCAGGCTTTGCCCTTATAAAACGCTCTTCCCTGCAATCATAATCCCGGGGAATTCTTCAATATCCTCTCCTTTTAGGAGAGGGCGGAATACCCATGCGGGGCATTGGTCGTGAGGTCTATGATTAGAATAAAGGCAGGAGACCTCATCCTAGCCTTCTCCTCTCAGGAGAAGGAATAAATAATTATATTTTTCGGGTTAACCCGAAAAATGCGTTTGAAAAATAAGGAAGTTTATGTGATGAGCGATAAGCCCGCGTCAAATACAGGTATTCTTCGAAAATCAGATAAGGAAACCATACCGGGTAATAGCATATAAACATACAGAGGACTGAAAGCTCGTTTCTATAAGGAAACTTATAGATATCAGGTGGATCGCGGGATTGAGCGAATAAGTAAATTTCCTTATTGCATTTTTCGGGTTAAAGAGAAAGGGTTCATTCATCCAGTTCGAACTCGTCCTTCATGGCACCGCACAACGGGCATACCCATGTGTCAGGCAGGGCGTCGAACTGCGTACCCGGGGGTATGTTGCCTTCAGGGTCACCCTTTGCAGGGTCGTATATATATCCGCAGACCATACATCTGTATCTTTTCATAGGTTCACCGTATACCGAGTTCTTGATGTTTTGAAGCTATCTCACTTGCCAGCCTGTCAATGGCACCGAATGCCTGGGCATCCGGCTTTCCTTTTATCAGCACGGGATCGAGCATCTGTACCTTGAGGTTCGGTATTGTTTTCTGAATGTCCTCTATCATCCTGCCGCCCCATCCGTAAGAACCGATGATGGAAGCGAATTTTAATTTCGGTCTCAGCGCATTTGCGAGGAAAGCAGCGGATATAACTATCGGGTGCGCCCCGGTGAGCACGGTCGGTGATCCTATTACCATGGTTGCCGCATCCACGAGGGATATGGCAAGCTTCCCGAGGTCCGTTACCGTCAAATCGAACCTTTCTACTTTAATGCCCTGAGCAATCAGCGCATCCGTTAAGTAATCTACCAGCAACTGGGTGCTGCCGTGCATGGATATATAGGGTATGATCACCTCGTTGCTGACAGCATCGGAGACCCACTGCGTGTGTGATTTTACGATACAGTCTGTATGATTATAGAGAGGGCCGTGGCTTGGTGCGATGATCTCTGCCGGAAATTTCCCAAGCCGCTCAAGATGCTTTTTAATGTTTGCCCTGAACGGCATCATCACCTCTGCGTAATACCTTTTTGCAGCCTCGCACACCTTCCATTCTTCCTCACAATAAAGACCGGATACCGAAAGGTGCGAGCCGAAGAGGTCGCACGTGAACAGAATTTTATCTTCATGGAGGTAGCTGACCATTGTCTCGGGCCAGTGTACCCACGGCGTGTAGACGAATTCCAGAGTTTTGCCTCCCAGATCAAGTTTGGCCCCGTCTTCCACAATATCGATACGGTCGGCAGGGATATGCAGATGTTCTACCAGCATGTTTTTTCCCTTTGATGATGCGATGACCTTTGCATGAGTATATTTTTCCAGAACAGCGGGCAGGGAGCCAGAATGATCCTGCTCGGCATGGTGAGAGACGATGAAGTCTATATTCTTGACATCCTTGAGATTGTCCATCAGCACCTGCGTCATTGACGGATCCACCGTATCCAGAAGGATTGTCTTGTCTTTGCCGTAAATCAGGTATGCATTATAGCTTGTACCATCCGGTATCGGGATGAGGGAGTCAAACAGCCTTCTGTCCCAGTCAACCGCCCCGGCCCAAAATACAT
>JAKAHI010000128.1 GCA_021815065.1 bacterium
ATGGAAACGAATGAGCTTTTAGGGATCTCGAGATTTACCTCTTTGAGTGCGGGCACTGCCAGGCTGTCAAGGAAGTAGGTTTTTTTCAAACCTACAGCCTTTACGACAATACCGTTATTGTCCTGTTTGATATCCCGTGACAACCTCGTCTCCTTCTTTCAAATCGCCCTCGATGAGTTCTGTGTAATTGTTGTCCCGAATTCCGGTCTGTACCGGCAGGGGTATAAACTGTCCGTCCCTGTAGACCCAGACCTTGGTAATCCGGTACCATTCCTTTTTCTCAGCCTCCGGACTGTCCGTTTTTACCCATGCGGGCAGTTTGTTGTGCATACTGTAAGTCCGCAGAATGGAATCGGAATTTTTTGGTGCGAATCTCAGGGCTGCATTGGGGATCATCAGGATATTATCCTTTTTACCGACATCTATGGTGACATACGACGTCATGCCGGGCTTCAGCTTAAGATCTTTATTGTCGATATAGATGATAACGTCGTAGTTAACGACATTCTGAATCGTCATCGGTGCATTCCTTACGATGGATACCGTCCCTGTAAAAACCGTGTTGGGGTATGAATCAACAGTAAATTCAGCTTTCTGACCGACCTTTACCTTGCCTATATCCGTCTCAACGACATTGGTATCACTTTCCATTTTTTCGAGGTTCTCTGCAATATCGAACAGGTCCGGTGTCTGGAAGGCGGCGGCAACGGTCTGACCGGTGTTTACCTCTCTTGTTATGACAACACCGTTGAGCGGTGAAAGTATACGGGTGTGTTCGAGGTTGAAGTTCGCTATGTTGTAATTTGCCTGTGCCTGGAGGAGTGCTGCCTGTGATGCTGAAAAATTTGCAGCAGCAACATCGTACGTGGCCTTCAGTGTTTCCAGGTTTTGTTTCGATATGAGCTCAGGAGGGAGCGAAAGGTTTCTTTCATAATTCGATTTGTCGAGTTCCATGGTGGCCTTTGCCTGTACGATTCCGGCTTTTGCACTCAGGAGGTTGGCGGTTGCCTGCGCTAATGAGGCCTTAAACGGAGTAGGATCTATCAATGCAAGCAATTGCCCTTTTTTTACAACGCTGTTAAAATCAGCATAGAGTTTGATAATTTGTCCTGACACCTGAGCGCCGACCTGTGCCCACACCACGGGGTTTATCTGACCGGTAGCACTTACGGTCGCTGTAATATCTCCTCTCTTTATCTTTTCAAAAGTCAGGAGGGGCTTTTTATCCCTCTTGACGAAGAAAACGATTGCTATGATTACCGCTACCAGCGCTATGCCTGATAGTATCCAGTATTTACTTTTCATGATCCATCTCCCCATTCGGAATTGAATATCCTGTAACGTATTCGAGGTTTGCCGCTGCTATGTTGTAGGATGCAAGTGCCGTTGCGTAGGATGATTCGGCATTTTGATATGTGCTGACTGCGGTCAGGTAATCCAGGTAGTCGTTGATGCCTGCGCCGTATCCCTTTGCGGTCAGCTCCATATTCGCCTCAGCCTGTTCTAAGGTATCCTTTGCAACGGATATACTTTTTTCTGCCTGTGCGACATTATCGAGAGCCGACTGTACCGATAATTCAACGGCAAGCTTCTGCTGGTCAATCGTAAATTGAATGTTCAACATTTGAGCCTTTGCGACCTGCATTGCGGATGAGTTTTCAAACCCGGAAAATATATTAAAGTTGAGCTCGAGACCTATTGCCCAGTTCCAGGTAAGAGGAAAGTCCTGTCCAGCCCAGTTATAGGACGCATTGCCGGACAGCGTTGGAAAGTATGAGCTGATGGATTGCTTGTAAGAATACCGCGCTGAATCAAGCTGCTTTTTCAGGGACAGATAGTCTGGCCTGTTATCGAGCGCCTTTTGTACGTACATACCCGCATCCGCCGATACGGGAGCAGCCTCGAGCTGCCCCGTGAACGAAATGCCGGATGTAAGCGGCAGGCCCATGAGCGAAAGAAGATTGAGTATATAAACCTGTTTTGCGTTCTCTGCCGTAATGAGACTTAACTTGATATTTCCCAGGCTCGTCCTTGCACTGAGCACATCGATCTTCGTTTTCAGGCCGGCCTTGTAGTAAGATTCCGCCTGTTGCAGCTGTGTCTCCATCTGCTTGAGCAGGTAGTTGTCGGATTCGATGATCATATTGTATTCGAGCAGATTAAAAAAATTCTGCTTCACGTTATAGATAAGCGTATTGCGCGTATTGACGAGATTATATTTCGCCGCATTGACGAGTTCTGCCGATGACCGCATGCCGAAGTAATTCTTTCCAAAGCTCAGGAGCTGTTGTGTCAGGGTTACCGATGCTGTGTAGTACGGATAATTGGTATTATCCGGCTGTCTGTAGTAGAGAGAGGCATAAGGGCTTTTTGATGTTATGGCAAAGTTCGAAGTTGCTCTCTGGGCATCTGCAACGGCGTTTATCTGCGGAAGAAGTGTTGATCGTGCCATACCGTAGCTGCCCTGGCTTGACAGAATGCTCATCTCCGAGGCCTTTAACTGCGGGTTGTTTTCAAGGGTGGTGCTGATACAGTCTTGCAGTGTCATAACCCGTTGCTGGTCTGCACTGGCAGATGGAACTGCAGGGATCGTCAACAATAAAAAAAGGGAAAAGATAAGAGTTGTTTTATAAGTCATAGAAGTCCTCTGTGTCCTCTAAGTCTCATGGCTCTTACAGATCTTATAAGTTCTTCAACGGTGCGGTCCACGCCTGCCGTCCTCTCTTCTCGAAATGATATTTTCAATGAACCCGAAGAACTTTTTCTGCTGGTCCTTATTCAATATGGTTTTTACGTCAATGATGTGGGCTACGATTGTTTTCTGGATGCCCTCCTGCATATCGCCTATTTCTTCAATGGTCTGATCGATCTTCTTTGTGTCGGGATTATCGGACTGCATCAGGTTCAGAAGGAGCAAACGCTTCTTGAATATCTGTTGTCTCATGGCATCTATCTGTGAATGAAACGATTGCTGATTTTTTATCATCAGGTTTGCCTGTCCCGGATTCAAGGATAATTCCTTCATGAGGAACGCACGCCGTCCAGGACCTGAGGGAACAGGTCTGTTGCAGGTGTTCCGGTAATAGGAATACCCTACAGTTCCGAGGATGGCTATATTCAGGATTACGGACAACAAGAGGAGGAACTTCAGTGTGCTATTTTTCATTGGTCCCATCCATCATTGTCATATACGCACCGCCGACGGAGTCCGGCTGGACCGCTGCAAAGGTATCGAGGGAAAGGGAGGATGCGATTGTTGTCTGCTGCCGGTTAAACGCCGTTCCGAGGAAGCTGCCCGCGCGAGTACCTATGATGATTACCACGAGGACGACAGCTGCTTCTATGAGCCTGCCGAGTACAGGGAACAATGTCAATCTTTCTGCCCTTTTCTCTTCTAATCCGGCCATAACCCTGGTTGTAAACCCGTTCGGTGCACGCAGAGGTTCAAGCGAGCCAAAGGCTGCATGTACAGCCAGTGTTTGCTCAAGCCCTGAACGGCATTGTGTACAGTTTCCTATGTGGGCCTCGAACATCTCTGTTTCATACTTCGTCAACATTTTGTCTATATATGGTGAGAAAAGCTTTCTTGCCTTTGAGCACCTCATATCTGCCTCCTTATTCTATAAACGATCCTTTTTTACTTTTGTTCCATAAGTACGAGAGCTTCATAACCGGCTCTCTTATTGGTTGAACCCTTTCATGAGTGTCTTGAGTTCTTCCCGTGCCCTGGAAATCCTTGATTTGACCGTGCCTATGGACAGGTCGAGGGCACCGGCGATCTCTTCATATGAGAGCCCTTCTATCTCTTTCATGACGATAACAGCCTTCAGCTTTTGAGATAATTTTCCAAGGGCTTCTTTGACGGCAGCGGCAGCCTGTTTTGATCCATAGAGGCTTTCCGGTGAGGGATCGCCGGACGGCTCATTTTCGATGATATCTTCTTCGTGCTGCTGGTGCCGGAACAAAGATTCGAAAGAGATCTTGCGTTTATAATCTATACAGGTATTGACCGTTATGCGGTACAGCCATGTATAGATTGATGCATTCGGTTTGAACGTCTTGAGGTTCTGATACGCCTTAAGGAAGACGTCCTGTGCCAGGTCCTGGGCATTGGCCGGATCCCCGATCATATACGTACAAAGGCTGTAAATACTGTCCTGATACGCAAGCACAATCTCCTTGAACGCAGATGTATCGCCATTTTTAAAACGCCGGAGTATTGCAGTATCGTCAAGTTTTTTCATATATTCGTCATTTAGGAAATTTTAATATCGTGAATATAGTATCTGTCATGCTGTAATGCAAGAAGTCGGCAGGGCAGGGGGTGTCACTTTTATTTTATTTTTTTTGCATTATCTTATGAAAAGGAAGAATAATGAAGTTAAAGCTATCAAAGACCGATGCGCTTATCGTTGTCGATGTTCAGAAGGATTTCTGTCCCGGCGGGGCCCTTGCTGTGCCGTCGGGTGACAAGGTCGTACCGGCAGTAAACGGTTATATAGATAAATTTACGGCAAAATCCCTTCCGGTTTTTGCTACCCGCGACTGGCATCCCAGGAACCATATTTCGTTCAAGGCATACGGCGGCATATGGCCTGCGCATTGCGTCAAAGAAACCGATGGCGCGAAGTTTCAACCTGATCTGAGGCTTCCTGCGTCAGCAGTCATCATATCAAAGGCTACGGGATCCGGGAAAGAGGCTTATTCCGGGTTTCAGGGGACAAGACTGAAATCCATGCTTCGGAGATTAAGGGTTCAACGGGTGTTTATCGGCGGGCTTGCCACGGACTACTGTGTAAAGAACACCGTACTCGATGCGCTCGTTTCAGGGTTCACGGTGTTCTTTCTTATGGATGCCTCACGGGGCGTCGATGTAAAGCCTCAGGACAGTGAAACGGCGGTTGAGCAGATGCTTGAAGCGGGTGCCTCCGGCATCACGATCGAGGAGATTGTTTAAATTCGCATGATGCGTGTATACTGACATCCGTGAAACCACTACACCATGAAACCGGCGCAATAAAAAAAGAATGGGGCGGCAAGCTGCCTGTTTTGCTTGTCTACCCGGACACCTACAGGGCCGGAATGAGCAATCTTGCGGTGCATACCGTGTACCGGTTGCTGAACAGCATGGACAATGTTGTTTGTGAACGGTGTTTCTGGAGGAAAGGGCA
>JAKAHI010000129.1 GCA_021815065.1 bacterium
TTGTATAACACCCTTTATTGCGACCAAATGGAAGTTTTATCTGTGCCGGCCTTTGTGTTCGACGTCCTGTTCGGGATGCTTATCTTGCTCTTGACCAAATATAATATCGCGCGTAACACCTTTAAAATATTCCTTGATTTCTTTGGATGATTTCAATCGTGCAAATGCACAAGGACCGTGTTTCATTGACTATTCCGTAATAACAATGTTATTTTTTAACCGCTATGATCAGCAAAAGAATACTTGTTATGATCCTTGCCGGAGGTGAAGGCAAAAGGCTGCACCCCCTTACGCAGGACAGGGCAAAGCCTGCTGTCCCCTTCGGAGGCAGGTATAGGATCATAGACTTCGTTTTGAGCAATTTTATAAACTCGGGTTTCTACAAGATCAAAGTCCTCACGCAGTACAAATCCGAGTCGCTCAATTCGCACATAGCACGGGCATGGCACCTCTCCCCTTCCATAGGACATTCTATCGACCTCGTTCCTGCACAGATGCGTATCGGGAAGGATTGGTACAAGGGCACTACAGACGCCGTTTATCAAAACATAAACCTTATCCACGATGAACGTCCCGACCTCGTCTGCATTTTCGGCGGGGACCACGTTTACAAGATGGATGTGAGGCAGATGATAGACTTCCATCTAAAAAAGGGTGCACAGATCACGGTCGAGGCTGTTCCGTATCCATTGAAAGAGGCAAGTTCTTACGGTATTATAGAGATCGACCGGGACTACAACATAACGGGGTTTAAGGAAAAACCGCAGCATCCGAAGCCCATGCCGACCAGGATGGACATGGCACTCTGTTCCATGGGCAATTACATTTTCAACACGGATGTGCTTTTGAAAATGCTTGCGGATGATGCGAAGAAAGACTCAAGCCATGACTTCGGCAGGGATTTGATTCCGTCCGCTGTAAAGTCTCATGCGGTAAAAGCGTATGACTTTTCAAAAAACATAATCCCCGGGGAGCATAAAGAAGCAGCAGGTTACTGGAGGGATGTCGGCGAAATAGACAGCTACTGGCAGGCAAATATGGACCTTGTTTCCGTAACACCGAGGCTTAACCTGTATAACTTTGAATGGCCCATCAGGACATTTTATCCGCCCTACCCTCCCGCAAAATTCGTATTTGCGGATGAAGACACCAAAAGGATCGGTATAGCAACGGACTCCATGGTTGCCGAAGGTTGTATCATCAGCGGAGGACAGATAAACAGGACGATTCTTTTCCCGGGCGTAAGAATAAATTCATTTTCCACGGTGGAGGATTCGGTATTGTTCGAGAGGGTCGATGTCGGCAGGTACGCGAGGATCAGGCGCGCCATCATAGATAAGGACGTGAAAATCATGCAGAATGTAACAATCGGCTACGACCCCGAAAAGGACAAAAAGAGGTTTACCGTGTCGGAGAAAGGTATCGTCATTATTCCGAAAGGGACTGTTGTGGATTGATATGCCTGAACTCTATGTATCGTTTCTCTGGCACATGCACCAGCCCGTATACAAGGACCCGTTTACCGGGAAGTATACCCTTCCCTGGGTGAGACTCCATGCGGTAAAGGCATACTACGATATGCCTTCAGTGCTGAAAAGCTATCCCGGCATAAAGGTCAACATCAATCTCGTGCCCTCGCTTGTCGAACAATTGGCGGATTATGCGTCCGGCAATGCACAGGATGTTTTCTATGAATACTCCGCAAAACCTGCCGCTGATCTGGACAGAGACGAAAGGGCTTTTATACTGAAGTACTTTTTCATGGGCAACTGGGAAACCATGATAAAACCATACCCCCGCTATTTTGAGCTGCTCCTCAAACGCGGCAAGGGTACCGATGATATTGATATAGAAAATACGATAAATACCTTCAACAAGCAGGACTTTCTCGACATCCAGGTATGGTTCAACCTTTCATGGTTCGGATTTACAGCACTTCTCGATTATCCGGAGCTTGCAAGATTAAAGGAAAAGCAGAGGGGCTTCACAGAACAGGACAAGAAGTTTGTCCTTGATACGCAGATGGACATAATAAAGAAGCTGTTCCCCCTTTATAAAGAGATGCATAAAAGCGGACAGATAGAGATAACGACAAGCCCGTTCTACCACACCATCATGCCTCTTTTGTATGATTCGGATACGGCACACCGGTGCATGCCCAGGGCTGTACTGCCCAAAAGGGTAAGTTTCCCGGAAGATGTGCTGTCACAGCTCAAGCTGGGCAGGCAGTTTATCATCGATCATCTCGGTATCGAACCGAAAGGACTCTGGCCTTCCGAGGGATCCGTATCACCCGAAATCATACCTCTTGTAAGAGAGGCGGGGTTTGAATGGATGGTAACCGATGAAGATATACTGTTTGCGTCCATCAACAGGGATCGCGCAGGAGAACTTTTGTACAAGCCCTACATTGCAACCTACAAAAATGCCGGTATACCCGTCCTTTTCAGGGACAAAGGCATCTCAAATTTCATAAGCTTCGATTGTGCACGGTATTCCTTGAGGGAAGAGGCCGTGGAAGAGTTGAGAAGACAGATTTTGGGCGTAAAGTCATATCTTTCGGACAAAAACATGGATGGTATTGTGGTGATTGCGCTTGATGGTGAAAACCCGTGGGAATACTATCTCTACAGCGGCAAAAGGTTCCTCAACAGCATGTATGATGCCCTGAGTAAAAGCCAGGGCATAAAAACAACGACCATTTCTGCTTATCTTGAAACCCATGCACCCGCGGACAAAATAGACAATCTTTACACCGGCTCATGGATAAACAAACGGTTCGATATATGGATTGGACAGGAGGAAAAGAACCTTGCATGGGATTATCTTGCTTCGACCCGGGAGTATCTCAAGCAGAATGCAAACGGACTGACACAGGAACAAATGAATACAGCCTTGAAATACCTGTACGCTGCAGAAGGGAGTGACTGGTTCTGGTGGTATGGAGATACCTTTTACACTGTCAACGAAGAAGAATTCGACAGGTTATTCCGGAAAAACCTCAAAAAGGTGCTTGAGATAATAAAAAAGCCCATGCTCGATTTCCTCCATACCCCGGTCATCGCACTTTCCGAAACCCAGTTCAACGCACAACCGCTTAATTTCATAACACCGGTGCTTGACGGTATACCTACGGATTATTACGAGTGGGAAGGCAGTTCCATAAGTTACTCCACATCCATTGCGGGGAGGCATAACCCCGAGCCTTTCATCCATAAAATATACTACGGCTTTGACCTCGATAATCTTTATATCCGGTTCGATCACAACATAGAAAAGATCAAAAATGAAAAATACAACGTGTACTTCGCGATAAACATCTTTGACCACAGCTTCGAATACCGCATCGTTATCCCCATAAAACACCTGCTGGACACAAAACCGTACTACGAGCTGCACTACGCAAAGGACCAGATTGTATTTGAATTCGTCAAGGTCAGCGAAGCGATTGCCATAAAAAAGATCATCGAATTGAAAATCCCCTTTGCAGACATAAGTGCATCACCGAACATGAAGCTCAACATGATCATCAGTGCCAGGGACGGGGACGTGGAACTCGAGAAGTATCCTGCAAAAGGCATCATAAGTATTATCGTGCCCGATCAGGACTATACAAAAAAAATGTGGAGCGTTTAATGGACAGGTTTCATTTTCATTTTACCGTTCACTGCCATCAGCCGGTCGGTAATTTTGACGGCGTTTTCAGGGAGGCTTTCGAGAAAAGCTACAAGCCGCTCATTAAGACCCTGATACGGCATCCTGCCGTAAAGTTCGGGCTGCATATATCCGGTCCTGTATGGGATTGGATTGGAGCAAACGAACCCGCGTTCATAGCGGACATAGAACGGCTGTCGGACAGGGACCAGGTAGAAATAATCTCCGGCGGCTATTATGAGCCCATACTTGAAATCCTGACACAGGAGGATGCGATCGGCCAGATCGAATTGATGAATAAATTTATCAGGACAAGGTTCAAGCAGAACCCAAAAGGTATATGGCTTACCGAAAGGGTCTGGGACCCGTCTCTCCCCGTACTGCTTTCAGGGCTCGGGATCAAATACACGACCGTCGATGATACGCATTTTTACTATGCGGGTCTGGAAGAAAAAGACATACACGGCTACTACATTACAGAGCGTGCGGGACACCCGCTGAATATTTTCCCCATTCAGAAACAACTGCGGTATGCCATACCGTTCAAAGAGCCGTCGCAGGTCATCGACATTTTGAAAAAATACAGGGATACGGGTACGATACATTCCGTAACGTATGCGGACGACGGGGAAAAATTCGGACTCTGGCCCGGTACTTACAAATGGGTTTTTGAAGAAGGCTGGTTAGAGCGTTTCCTGACGGATCTTGAAAAGAACATGGACTGGCTGAGCATGACAACCCAGGCCGAAGATATCGAATCGAACAGGCCTACCGGCAGGATATACATACCCTCTGCCTCGTACGAGGAGCTGCTTGAGTGGGCATTACCCGTGGAGGCAGCTACAAAATTCAAATTATTCAAGTCGTCTTTGAGTACTATCGGCGTGGAAGAATGCTGCAATCCATTCATCCGGGGCGGGTTCTGGGATAACTTCCTCGTAAAATACCCGGAAAGTAATTGGATGCATAAAAGGATGCTCCTGGTAAGCACGATGCTTGCAACCATAGAAAGCAGGATTGGCCTTCAACTGGACGATGCACGGACCGAGCTTTTCAAGTCCCAGTCCAATTGTGTCTATTGGCATGGGCTGTTCGGGGGGGTTTATTTAAACTACTTAAGGCATGCGGTGTTCGAACATCTTCTCAAGGCAGAGGCATTGATAGATACGCACAGGCCCCAATCGAACGGTATTTCCTACACCGAGCAGGACATCGATCTTGACGGCATGAACGAGATTATACTCAAAAACAAACACCTTGCCCTGTACATAGCCCCGTCAAAAGGCGGTGCACTGCTTGAGATCGATGTACGGGATCATCATTTCAATATCACCAATGTTATGACACGGCGCAAAGAAGCCTATCATGAAATTATCGCTGACAAACAAACGCACCAACCTTCAGCACAGTCACCGGTAACGATTCACGACATGACA
>JAKAHI010000130.1 GCA_021815065.1 bacterium
GTTTATTTCCGATTCCATGGTGGATGAAAGCTCTATCTTTGCCTTTTCTGCGGCTTCTTTCAGACGCTGTATGGCCATGATATCTTTACTGAGGTCGATGCCCTGGTCTTTCTTAAACTCGCCGATGATCCATTCCACAATGCGCTGATCCACATTATCTCCCCCGAGGTGCGTATTCCCGTTCGTGGATTTGACTTCTACGATATTCTCGCCGACTTCAAGGATCGATATATCGAACGTGCCTCCCCCGAAGTCATAGACCGCTATTACTTCTTCCTTCTTTTTATCAAGACCGTACGCAAGTGCCGCTGCCGTAGGTTCATTGATTATCCTTTTTACATCAAGCCCTGCTATCTTGCCAGCATCCTTTGTCGCCTGACGCTGACTGTCATTAAAATATGCCGGAACGGTTATGACCGCCTCTGTAACCTTTTCACCAAGGTATGCCTCGGCAGCCTTTTTCAGCTTCTGAAGAATCATTGCGGATATCTCCGGGGGAGAATAAAGTTTTCCCTTTATATTGACCCGTACGTCCTGGTTATCCGCGGATACAACCTTGTACGGTACCATCTTCATCTCTTCCGTTACCTCGTTGTACCGTCTGCCCATGAACCTCTTTATAGAATAAACCGTATTTTCTGCATTGGTCACCGCCTGCCTTTTTGCAACCTGGCCGACAAGGATCTCTCCTTCCTTTGTGAAACCGACGACCGACGGTGTTAACCTGCTCCCCTCTTCATTGGGGATAACAACCGGCTCGCCCTTTTCAACAAAGGCCACAACAGAATTAGTAGTACCTAAATCAATGCCTATGACTTTTCCCATGACTTTACTCCTTTACCTTTAAAAATAATCATTTCTCGGCTATCGTCAATATTTGCAGGCTATATTGCAATATTTGTCATTTTTACAAATAAGCACTACTTTTAATAGATACAGGGACAGGTTAAAGTGGAATGAATCTTTCAAAGTGTGCTATACTATACATGAACGTAACCTATAAAAAATATGGATATTAAAAACAAAACACCGGAAACCCTGATACTGACAGAGCTGGAAAAGCTGATACGGCTGTTTTCTTTTTATCCCGCGGGACACTCCTATTTACAGGTAGCTTCTGTACGCATTCTGACTGCAATAAAACAGCAGTTCGGCACCTTAAAAAGCGTGCTGTATACCATAGACAGAAGGCATGTTTTCATAAACGACAACCCGCTCGACGGCTTTGAAAAACTTTCCAAATTGCTTTTTTACAAAAGGATAAAGACCCTGATACTGCACAGTACGGTCAAATCCGAAGAATTGCTCACCTTTATCCATGAGATATCCTCCGGGGATCTTATTTTACCGAAGGACAAGAGTATCAAACAGATGCTGTTCAAACATAATTTCACCGGCATCGAGGTGGATGAGGTAGATTACGATACAATCCGGGAAGAGCTTGACAACGACATGGAGCAGCAGACGGACAATGCCGAGGAAGAGGTAAACCTCGAGAACGTTGTACAGGACCTGACCAATGACGAGCAGGAAGCGATACGGCTTATAAATCTTATCGAAAAGGAAAATGCTCCCCAGCGGTACAGCGATCTGTCGGATGCGCTGGCCGTCATCATAGAAAGGCTCTCGGAGATAGAACGGTACGAGATCCCGCTTATAGCCATACGGACATTCACCCAGCATGTATACCAAAAAAACAAGGACAGGGATATTGCCGCAAGGGCAAAAACCATGGTTGAGGTCATATCCGCGGGAAAGGGTATAATCCCGAAAATTATAGAGCCAATCATAACAGGCAACCCCTATTATTATGCGTCATCCGTCAAAACGGTAACTATCGTGGGAGAACCCGCACTTGACGAACTGACCGGTATCATGATCACTACCGATGTACTTCAATCCATCAAATTTATTGCAAGGGCACTATCCGTATTTCAAAAGCAGGCATATATGCATTTACAGAAGGTTATCCTTTCCGATAACTATAAATCCTCTCTGGTGGCTCTCGATACCGCGGTACATATAAAGACCGGTTCGGAACCTACTCTATCCGCGGGCCTCACCCATAAAGACATGCGGATCCGGAAAAGGGCGCTGCAGGCATTGTTCGAGGTCAACACGGCGCACGGGAACATTATGATCGAAAAACTGCTGACCACCAATAAAGACCAAAGAATGACCGACCTTATCATCACGCTGATAGGAAAGTACAAACGACAGATGTTTATTCCATGGATCAAGCATATGCTGCGCGATCCTGCTGTCGCATACTCCATTAAACACGATGCCCTGCTCGTCCTCGGAGAGCTCGGCAGCAAGGAGGCGACAAACGCCATCATCGAATCCGCTCTTGATCCGTCTGCATCCCTGCCGAAGCAATACCCGGACATAAAGATTGCCGGTATAAAAGCGCTCGGAGCTGCCATGAATGAAATTGCTATTGCAAATCTTGTAAAGTTGTTGGAACATAAAGAAGAACGCATAAGGACGACGGTGTGGAATACGCTCAATGAAATCGGGAAGAAATTAAATGCATGAGAACGAACAATTGAATGAATTTATAACGCTTATCACCGGGAGCGTACGAAACCTGTCTCTCTATCCCAGAACGCACCCAACGGTTCAAACCGCGGTAAAGAGAGCGAACACCATACTGCACAAGCTGCTGTCCACGCAGCGGGAGATCGTCGTTGCGGTCATAAAAAATACCCTCCTTATAGAAAAGACACCGTTTTATACCACGACCAAGGGCATTGAGGAGTTCATTGACCGGCTTGCAAGGATAGGAATCAACGGGATCGTATTTTACAGGACGATCAACGAGAAGGAAATACTCATCCTGCTTGAAAGCCTGACAATTCCGCCCGAAGATCTCAACAAACAGGGCGGCATAGCGCTCAGGCTCAAGAACCTCGGGGTAAAAGGCATCGAGATCAAAAAAATAGAAGAGGATATCAAAACAGAGATTTTCAAAACATACACGGCAGCACGGGATGAGATCTTCAACATCATGAGCGAGCTGCGGCTCGGACATATTCCCGAGAAGACGACGATAAAGGAAATAATCAGTGACCTGAACGATGCTATGCTGAAAGATAAAAACACCCTCCTCTGTCTTACCATGCTTCAGGACTATGACGAATACACGTTCAACCATTCCGTGAATGTCGGCATACTATCGCTTTCACTCGCACAGGAACTGGGATTTAAGAGCGACGAGCTTTTATATGTCGGGCTTGCGGGTATGCTTCACGACATAGGTAAAACAAGGGTACAAAGGGACATCATACTCAAACCTTCAAAGCTCAGTTCTGAAGAATGGGTCGAGATGAAAAAACACCCGGTTCACGGCAGAAACATAATAAAAGAAATAGGCGGCATAAGCGATACGACGGCTACCTACGTTTTGTATCACCATCTCAGGCGGAACCTTTCGGGATATCCGGACTCAAACGGCATAACGGCACAGCCCGATGGATCGAAAATAGTAGCCATTGCGGACACCTATGACTCTATGACAACCCTGCGGCCGTATCAAAAAAGGTTTGATCCCCGGGAATCCATCGAATTCATCAATAACAGGGCAGGAGAAGATTTCGAACAGAATTATGTGAAGGCGTTCATAAAAGCACTCGGTATATACCCTGTCGGTTCCGTGGTCAGGTTTGATACCAACGAAATCGGTATCGTGACAAAGATCAACGATACGGATCCTCTCCGGCCTTCCGTAAAACTCATCATGGATGAAAATGGAGGCACGATAAATAAAATGGAAGAGGTATCTCTTGATGAAAAAGACCCTTCGACCCGACGGTATAAGCGTACCATAGCCGGTTCGGTCGGCACAGCGCAGCAGGGCCTGCTCGATCTGAACAAATACCTGAAATAACGCCCTAATTCTTTGCTCTTCCGTACTGTTTTGGCCAAGGTATATCGGCTTTGAGCACTTTGGCGGCATACAGGGGCCAGTACGGGTTTCTCAACACTTCTCTTCCCATAATAACCGCATCTGCAACGCCCGTTGCGATGATCTGCTCTGCCTGAAACGGATCGGTAATCATACCCACGGTCCCTGTCGCTATGCCGGCATCCTTTCTTACGGCATAGGCAAAGGGTGTCTGATACCCTGGGCCCTCAGGTATGACCGCAGTAGGCACCATGCCCCCGCTCGAGCAATCGATCAGGTCTATGCCGGACTGTTTGAGCATGGATGCAAACCGTACGGTTTGCGCAATGTCCCATCCCCCCTCAACCCAATCTGTCGAGGATACCCGCACAAAGACAGGCAGGTTATCCGGCCATTGCTTCCGAACAGTTTGGGCAACCAGCAACGGCATCCTGATGCGGTTGTCTAAACCGCCTCCATAAGCATCGGTCCGGTAATTTGAAAGCGGAGACAGGAATTCATGAAGCAGGTAACCGTGTGCCATGTGTATCTCTATGACCTCAAACCCGGCTTCGATGCTTCGTTGAACAGCGGATGAAAACTGTGTTACTACCTCATGGATTTGATCTTGTGTCATCTCCACCGGCGTCTGGTAGGATTCGGCAAACGGGACCGGCGAGGGTGCCATGGGCTGCCATGACTGGGTTCCCCGCGGGATAGGTTTACCGCCGTTCCACGGGGCATACGTCGAAGCCTTGCGTCCCGCATGCGCGAGCTGGACGCCCGGCACAGCTCCCTGTGCCTTGATAAAAGCGGTTATGCGTTTGAGCGGCTGGATGTGCTCGTCCGACCATAAGCCGAGGTCATCCGGTGAAATACGGCCCGCGGGCGAAACAGCGGTTGCCTCGGTCATCACCAGCCCTGCTCCGCCGACCGCGCGGCTGCCCAGATGTACCAGATGCCAGTCTGTGGCCATGCCGTTCTCACACGAATACTGGCACATCGGCGACATAAAAATGCGGTTCTTGAATTCGATTTCACGCAACGTCAGTTTGGAAAATAATTTTGTTTCCATAAACACCTCCAGCCTTTATTCATTCCTTTTATAGTAATGCACTATGAACAATTCGTAAAGTGCGCGGTAGCAGAAGGATGGTTGTTTTATTTTGGGATCCGGGTTTCCGGCTTTATGG